>DATCCQ010000069.1:0-3681 GCA_036511185.1 Gaiellaceae bacterium | reverse complement strand
GGACCGCGAAATGTACCGCTAGTAACAGTAAACGCGACGGCATACGGACGAGGGCCGGCAATGAATCCCTCCGTCGCACGTCCAACCGCAACGAGCGCACGCAGACGCGCCGGAAAGCCGCTAGTAGCCCGCTCTCGAGCTGAAGCGAGCGCGTCTATTTGAGGTGGAGATTGACGTGGAGCAGGACCAACCACCACAAAAGGATGGCGAGAACGGCGGAGAAGAAGCGCTCGCTGGTGCCAACGTTGTTGAAGTAGTGGTGCTGCTGAGCGACGATCAGGCCCACGACGATGTAGATGACGACGAAAATGCTTGGTGTCCTAAAACGCATTACGTGAGTATATCGTCGTGATCCCGAAAACCAGATCGTTTCCGAATATCGGCGCACACGTTTCCCGGCGTTTCCGGAACCAGAAATCGCACGGTTTGCGGCGGGTTAAAAGAGCTGGTTCTCGCCGGCGAAGATGTCCGAGACCGAGCCGTCGGTGAAGACGCTGAGGATCGTCTCGGCGAGCAGCCCGGAAACCGGAAGCACCGTGAGCGTGTCGGGCTGGTTGAGCGGATCGATCGGCACCGTGTCGGTGACGACGATCTCGGCGAGATCCGCGCCGGCCAGCTTCTCCATCGCGTTGCCGGCGAAGTGCCCGTGGGTGGCGAAAACGTGTACTGAGACCGCGCCCGCCTTCTTCAGCGCGTCGGCGGCGGCGATCAGCGTGCCGCCCGTGACGATCATGTCGTCGCCCATCAGCGCGACCTTGCCCTTCACGTCGCCAATCACCTGGCTGATCGCAGCTCGATCGTGAGCGGGCCGGGTCTTGTTCATCACCGCCATGTCACACTCCAGCGCCTGCCCGAACTTGCGCGCCATCTTGGCCCGTCCGGGATCCGGTGAGACCGAGACGACGCTCTCGCCCGCAAGGCCCTTGTCGCGGAAGTACTGGGCGAAGAGCGGTAGTGCAGTCATGTGGTCGACCGGGATATCGAAGAAGCCCTGAATCTGGCCCGCATGCAGATCCATCGTCAAGACACGATCGACTCCGGCGTCCTGGAGGAAGTCGGCCACCAGCTTGGCCGAGATCGGCTCCCTGGGGGCGGACTTCTTCTCCTGGCGCGAGTACGGGAACCAGGGCATCACGGCGGTGATGCGTTTGGCGGAAGCCAGCTTGGCCGCCTGGGCCATCAGCAGCAGCTCCATCAGGTTGCGGTCGACGGGCGGGCAGCCGGTCTGAACGAGGAAGACGTCGCTGCCGCGAATCGACTCCTTGTAGTGGCAGTAGGTCTCGCCGTTGGCGAATGTCTCGAGCTCTACGGCGCCGAGCTCGATGCCGAGCTTGTCGGCGATGTGCTGCGCCAGCACGGGGTGCGAGCGACCCGAGAAGAGCATCAGCCGCTTGCGTGGACCGCGTTCGATCCAGTGCTCCTCCGCTTGCGGATCGGTCGTCATGACCCCTTCGAGATCCTCCACCTGGGCGTCGTCAGTCGCCGTCTGGCTCACTAGCGTAGTCCTCCTTGTTCAGCTGGCGCGCACGGGCAATGGCAAGTGCGCCTGGCGGAACGTCGTCTGTGATCACCGAACCTGCCGCGATAACCGCACCGTCTCCAACCTCGACCGGAGGCACAAACGAGGTGTGCACGCCGGTACGAACATTGCGTCCGATCTTCGTTCTCTGTTTTCCCGGCCCGAGCTCGGGACGGTAGTTGGCCGTGATCGCGCCGGCTGCGACGTTCGCTCCGGCGCCAACGTCGCTGTCACCGATGTAGGAAAGATGCGGCACCTTCGCTCCCTCACCAATCTGGGAGTTCTTGATCTCGACGAAAGTGCCTGCCTTGGCGCCCGCTTCCAGCACCGTTCCTGGGCGTAGGTAACAGAACGGGCCCACCGACACGTTCTCACCGATCTCGGCGTCGACGGCTACCACCTGGGGACCGATCTCGGCGCCAGAGCGTACGCGGGTACGGCCTCGAAGCGTGCAGAAGGGATGAATAGTGGAGTCGGCCTCGAGCTCCACGCCGGGCTCTATCCAGGTCGAGCCGGGGTCGACGATGCTGACTCCGGCCAGCATATGCGCGCCGTTTATTCGATCGCGCAAGATCGCGGCTGCGGCAGCCATCTCGGCCCTCGTGTTGACGCCTTCGGTCTCGACCGGATCCTCCGCGATGCAGGCACTGACCCGATCGCCCTGAGAGACGAGGAAGCGAATCGCGTCGGTGAGGTAGAGCTCGCCCTGGGCGTTGGCCGGCTCGAGCTGCTCCAGCGCCGGCCAGAGCTTCTCGGCCTGAAAGACGTAGATGGAGGAGTTGACCTCGCGCACGGCGAGCTCTTCGGGCGATGCATCGCCGGCTTCGACGATGGCGCTCACGCCGCCTTTCTCGTCGCGCAGCATGCGCCCGTAGCTACGAACATCCTCGGGACAGAAGGAGAGCACGGTCGCTGCTGCTTTCTCTTGCCGGTGAGTTTCGACGAGCTTGCCGAGCAGGGCTGAGGTGAGTAAGGGGGTGTCGCCAGAGAGAATGAGGATCTCGTCGACCTTTCCTTCGAGCAGCTTCCGTGCCGAGCGGACGGCGTCGCCGGTTCCGAGCGGTCGCTCTTGTACGGCGACGTCGAGTCCCGGGAAGAGATCGACCGTCGTCTGAGAGGCAACGACCGCCACCCGAGCGAGCTCCAGCTCCTGCGCCGCGGTCAGTACCCAGTCCACCATCCGCCGGCCGAGAATCGGATGCAAGTGCTTCGGCAGCGCCGATTTCATACGCGTGCCAAGCCCGGCGGCCATGACGACCGCTCCGAGTTTATTGGGACCGGTCATCACACCTGTCCTCTCCGACTCGCCCGGCTCACGTGCTTATTCTGCCCGGTCCGGCGAAGAGGCGTCTGCGCTCCCGTGCCAACGCGGTCGTAGACGCCCGGCGCGAAGTTAGTCAGGCGCCGGTAATCGCGCCTCCGTGATCGACGGGTTCGCTAGACGGTGACCCGATTTCGGCCGGCAGCCTTGCTCTGGCACATGCGCTCGTCGGCGCGCGCGACGAGCGACTCGGTGGTGTCTTCAGGCTCGGGGATCGTGGCGCCGATCGAGACCGTCACTTCAATCTGCGCCTGCTCGGTGCGCAGGCCCGACCGCTCGACCAGCGAGCGAACGCGCTCGGCCACTACGATCAGGCCTGACTGATCGGCCCCGGTCACGACCATCACGAACTCTTCGCCGCCCCAACGACCAATGAAGTCGTGCGAGCGGGCAACACCCTGGAGGGTGCGCGCGACCATCGTCAGTACCTGGTCGCCGAGGGCATGACCGTACTCGTCGTTGACGCGCTTGAAATGATCGACATCGATAAAGAGCAGGGCGAGCGACCAGCCGTAGCGCTTCCACTCGTCCAGGCGCTCGGCCAGAGAGACCTCGGCGAAGCGACGATTTCCGACGCCGGTGAGCGGATCGAGGAAGGCCACCTCCTCGAGTTGCCTGGCTTTCTCGACCGCCTCGGCGCGAGCCGTGTCGTCGTGGAAACTCTCGACGGCGCCGACGATATCTCCCTGCTCGTTTTTGATCGGAGCAGCGCGAACACTGACCGGAACACGGTGGCCGTCGCGGTGATGCAGGAATACCTCGATGTCCCGCTCTTGACCGTCGAGGATGGTCGCCGCCAGCGGACAGCCGTCCCGACAGAGAAGTCTCCCCTCGCCGTCGA
>DATCCQ010000068.1:0-4981 GCA_036511185.1 Gaiellaceae bacterium | reverse complement strand
GCCGCGCCCGCCATGTCGGTCGCGCCGTTTCCGCCAGAAGTCCGCCTCCCTTTGGGAGGCATGACGACTTCTGGCGGTGAGAAGCACGAGCAAACGGGGGACGGCGTTGGTGAGCCGCGCCCGCCATGTCGGTCGCGGCGGTGAGCGACATTAAGGCAGTTTCGGACGTGTTATTAACGCGGGACGCAGTCCGTCTTGCAGGCCCACTTCTTCTGGGCCGGTGCCCAGCTCCAGAGTTCGTGGTGGTCGAGACCGTCGCGGGCGTGGTTGGCCTTGATCAGAACCTTCCAGCCAGCCGCTGCCCCGCTACCGGCGATGACGATCTGATCGCCGACGATCGTCTGCAGCTTGGAGAAGCGAAGCGAGTGAGCCGCGCGCTGGCGATAGAGCGTGAGCGTCTCTCCGACAGAGGCCGTCGCATAGTCTCGCACGGCGATCTCCGCGCGGCTGTCGCCGTTCAGGTCGCGCACCCAGGCCTGCACGAGCCCGCTTTCACTGCTTCCAGGACTCTGAAAAACCCGGAGAAGCTGGATATTGGCCCACGCGGCCTTGTGCCGATCACCGACTCGGAAGTAGGTCGTCGGCGTCATCAACGTGCCCTGGCGGATGTCGTAGACCTGCACTCGCTCTCGCGCCGCGTCACCATCGAGGTTCAGCTTGAAGGTGTGCAGGCGATACAGCGTGGGCGGGGGTACTCGCGAACCGCCCAAGCCAGAGCTCGGCAAGACTAGAAGGGTCGAAAAGAGGAACGCGACCAGGGCGAGTGCGGCTTTTCCAGGCACAGGGCGAGTATAGAACCGTTTGGGCGATATTCCCAGGCGCCCGGGTAGCTATCGTACGCGCCATGTCTAAAGTAACTATGAACACCTCAGAGGGCGCCATCGAGATCGAGTTTTTCGATGCCGACGCGCCTAAGACCGTCGCGAACTTTCACAAGCTCGCCAAAGACGGCTTCTACGACGGCCTCACCTTCCACCGCATCATCAAGGACTTCATGATTCAAGGCGGCTGTCCAAACGGCACCGGCACAGGCGGCCCGGGTTACACGTTCGCGGACGAGTTCAACCAGCACAAGGTCGTTCGCGGAGCGTTGGCGATGGCCAACGCCGGCCCGGACACCAACGGCTCGCAGTTCTTCATCGTCACGATTCCCGCCGCAGAGTGGCTCGACGGCAAGCACACCGTGTTTGGCCAGGTCACGTCCGGTATGGAAACGGTCGACAAGATCGAGGGCGCCGAGACCGATCGTCGCGACGCGCCGGTCGAGCCCGTCTTGATCGAGAGTATTTCGATCAGCGAGTAACAAGATCGTCCTGATCGGGGAGCGCGGACGGAATAAGGAGTCGCGCTAAGGACGGGCTACACTGCAGGCGAAGGGGCGTTAGCTCAGCTGGGAGAGCGCCGGCTTTGCAAGCCGGAGGTCACCGGTTCGATCCCGGTACGCTCCAAAGCGACGTTTACCAGAGTGAACGCGAACAGCCAAAGAGCGAAGTACGGCCCCCAGCCAATCCTGGGGGTCGGCATGACGCCAAGGCTTGGTCCTCCCATTAGTCGACCGCTAGCTCGGCCAACTGAGCCGGGTGTTTTAAAGTGCGGCTTCGAACGGCCGATGATGTTGGTGAAGACAGGAACTTCATGGACCGAGACTGCGGCGAGGTTGAATTGATCAGGAAACGTGCCCGCGCCAATAGAGCCGCGCCCAACCGCGCGGAGGTTGCGCTTGCTGCAGAGAACCGCAAGCTGCGCGAACAGAACGAGGCGCTGAAGAGCGCTGTGGCCGAGGCCGAGCAGGAGCGCTTCTTCCTCAATGCCCTCCTCGAGGATCTCCCTGACCAGATCTACTTCAAGGATCGAGCGAGCCGCTTCCTCAAGATCTCGAACACGCAGGCCGTGAAGTTTGGTGTGAGTAGCCCGGCAGAGGCGATCGGCAAGAGCGACTCCGACTTCTTCTCGGAGGAGCATGCCCGCCCCGCCCGCGAGAACGAGCAGAGCATCATCCGCACTGGCGAGCCGCTCGTCGATATCGAGGAAAAGGAGACGTGGGAGGACGGTCGCGAGGCCTGGGTCTCGACGACGAAGATGCCGCTCCGCGACGAAAAGGGCAAGATCATCGGCACCTACGGCATCTCGCGTGACATCACGCTTGAGAAGCGACAGCGGGCCGAGATCGCCCGCCAGAACAACCTGCTCAACACTTTGCTCGAGACGACGCCCGAGGACATCTACTTCAAGGACGCGGAGAGCCGCTTCGTCAGCGTCAGCCGCTCGCTGATGAAGCGCCTCGGCGCTTCCTCCGAAGAGGAGATCCTCGGCAAGACCGACTTCGACTTCTTCGACGCCGAGCATGCGCGCGCGACGCGCGTAGAAGAGCTGGACGTGATGAAAAGCGGGATTCCGCGCATCGCCGAGGAGGTGCGCGAGCTTCGGCCCGACGGAAGCGAGCACTGGGTCTTGACGACGAAGATGCCGCTTCGCGATGCGGACGGCAGGGCAATCGGCACCTTTGGCATCAACCGCGACATCAGCGAGCTAAAGCGGCTCGAGGCGGAGCTTCGCCAGTCGCAGAAGATGGAGGCCGTCGGACGTCTCGCGGGTGGCATCTCGCACGACTTCAACAACCTGCTGATGGCGATCAGCGGCTACGCCGAGCTGCTCAGCGACACACTCAACGAAGATCCGGAGGCTATCGCTCAGCTGGACGGGATCATCCAGGCCTCGGCTCAAGCCTCGCGATTGACCGCTCAGCTCCTGACCTACGGGCAGCCCCGTACGGCGAAGACCGAGCTGGTAGACACCGGAGCAGTAGTCGGCGAGATGAGGGAGACGCTGCTGCGACTCATCGGCGAAGACATCCGCATCGAGATCGATCTCACCGACGAGTGCACCTGCGTTCGCGTCGATCCGGCCCAGCTGGAGCAAGTCGTGCTCAACCTGTGCCTGAACGCCCGCGACGCGATGCCGGGCGGAGGCACCTTGACCATTACCACGCGCCTCGAGCAGGCCGACGGCGATCACCCCCTCGTCATCCTCTCAGTGGCCGATACGGGAGAGGGGTTCGACCCGGACGCCAAGGAGCTGCTCTTCGAGCCGTACTTCACGACCAAGGCGCGCGGTAAGGGAACGGGCCTCGGCCTCGCCACCGTCTACGCCGTGGTCAAGCACTGCGGCGGCACGATTGAGGTGGAGAGCGCTCCGGGCCAGGGCGCCTGCTTCCGCATTTCCCTGCCCCACGCCCGGGTGCCGTGCGTGCTCAACACATCCGCCGGCGCCACCCAATCGTCAGACTCGACTTCCGGGGAAAGCAGCGAGACCATCTTGCTGGCGGAAGACGAAGAAGCCGTTCGCGAGCTCGTGCGGGACTCTCTCGTCGCTGCCGGCTATTCAGTGGTCACAGCTGCCTCCGGCGAGGAGGCGCTGATGCTGGGCGAGGATCTCGACTTCGACTTGCTGCTCGCTGACATCGTGATGCCTGGAATGGACGGGGTGCAACTCGCCGACACGCTCATCTCGCGCAAGCCGCAAATCGCCGTGCTTCTCATGTCGGGCTATACCGACGAGCGCCTCGAGGCACATGGCGTCGGCGAGAAGCCCTGGCCCCTGATCGAGAAGCCGTTCCGCTTGAGCGAGCTACAGGCCGCAGTACGAGCGGCCCTCGACGAGGCTGCTCGTATCAGTCAGCCACGCCCGTAGGCGTAGTTCACGCTGCGCCAGCTGGGTCAGCCGCGGTTTCTGTCGTTCAATCTCTCTGTCCTTCAGTCGATTACACCCTAGAGTGACTGCGACTAAGCGAAGTTCCGATCGGGTCTTTGCTCGTCTCGCCTGGGCATCGTTAGGTCTCGGGGTGGCGGGGAGCGCCGCCTACCTCGTCCTTCCCTGGAGCGCCTTCGTGGACTCCCTCTACTACACGATCGGCACGATCGTGCTCGGGGTCGGCTTCGTCGGAATCCTGCATCGTCGTTTTCCCGGCCGGCGAACGATGCTGTTACTACTGGCCGGTGTCGCCACCTGGCTCGTCGCCGACTGGGTCTGGTGGCTGTTCGAGCTGTTCGGGCATCCGTTGCCGTTTCCCTCGCCGATCGATCTCCTTTACCTGAGCGGCTACGGGCTCGCGCTGATCCCCCTTATCTGGCTCTGGCGCCGGCACATGGCGGAGGCGTTCGGCGGCTTGCTGGAGAGCGTGATTCTTGCGATGGCTTTCGCCGTCTTCGCGTGGGCGGCGGTGATCGCCCCGACGGGCGACCAGCAGCACGGGTCGCAACTGCTCGCGGTTACGGCACTCGCCTATCCAGCGCTCGATGCGATGATGCTCGTCGGCCTCGGCCAGCTCTTGCTGGTGCCTTCGCTCCGGCGCACGCGGGCGCTGCAAGCCCTGACGCTCGGGGTCGCGCTCTTCCTGCTATCCGACGTTGTCTACGCCTTTGGCGCGCTCCGGGACACCTACGTGGAAGGCACCTGGCGCGATATCGGCTGGATACTCGCCTATGCCCTATGGGGCTTCGCCGGTGCTCATCCTTCTCTACGTTCTCTCGGCAACTCGCACCGAAGTCCGAGGCGACGCTGGGCTCTTCGTACATCCTTGCTCGCGCTGTCCTGCCTCAGCCTGCCGGCCGCGTTCCTGATAGCCGAGCACAGGGGAGTCGCGAATTCCGTTCTGTACATCTCCCTCGGCGCGTCGTTCATCATCGTCGCGCTCTCCCTGCGGATGGGATTGCTCCTTGGCGCCCAGCAGCGCCGTGAGGACGAGCTCGCAGAGACCCTCGAGAAGCTGCAGACGTTGATCGAGACGGCGCCACTCGCGATAGTCGTCGTTGATAGCAATCGCTTGGTTACGCTCTGGAACCCGGGCGCTGAGCGGCTTTTCGGCTGGCGGACAGATGAGGTGATCGGCAAGCCGTACCCCCTTTCCAAGGGCGAGGAGACAACCCGCAACTTCGACGAGCTCTTCTCCGGCGAAGCCTTCTACGGCGAGTCCGAAAGACCG
>DATCCQ010000067.1:0-8654 GCA_036511185.1 Gaiellaceae bacterium | reverse complement strand
CGCTCAGACTCCCTCGTGCTCGTGGCTTTCAGCGAGGCAGTCGGGACAGAGACCGACCAGCGGGAAGTGGGTGAAACGAGCCTCGAAGCCGAAGCGATCGCGCACCCGCTCGCGAATCTCGCCCAACTCCTCTTTCGCGACGGTGCGGACGGCGTGACAGGACTCGCAGACGAGGTACTCGTGCTCCGGCGCGGCCAATGCGTACAGGCCCGGCCCATGGCCGAGATGGACATGGCGGACGAGCCCGACCTCCTCCAGCGTCTCCAGATTGCGATAGACCGAGGCCAGATCGGAGCGCGGTAGGCGTCCCTCCAGCCCCTCGGCGACGCGCTCGGCAGAAAGCGGGCCTTCGGCACCGTAAAGCGCCTCCAGCACGAGCCTGCGAGCGGCCGAAACTCTCAGCCCGCGCTCGCGCAGAGCATCTACCGCCGCCTCGACACTGGTGGCGGCAAGAGCCGGACCGCGGTGAGTGGTTGTCAACTCGTTCCTTTCTTGCGGAGGATCTCTTCTTGCCGGGGAGATCCTAATTGCGAACTACTCGCAAAAACTAACTACCCGCTTCTTGGGCTGCGCCGGGTACCGTTCCGGCCCCTCTCGCTGCTAGGCTCGCCGCCTCGTGAATAGGCGCCTGGGCACTCTCCTCCTGGCTTTGTTGGCGGCGCTTGCGCTTGTCGCAACCTGTACAGCGGCGAGCTCGCTCGAACGCGGCGCCTCCTACCTGCTCACGCGGCAGCAAGCCGACGGCGGCTTCGCCGAGCCGAACGGCTCCTCGAGCGCCGGACTGACGGCCTGGACTGTGCTCGGATTGAAGGCCGCCGGCAAGGCTCCCGGCGAGATGCAGGCGACCGCCGACTACCTGGCCAAGGCGCCTGCGCCGCAGGCAACCGATCTGGAGTTGCGCCTGCTCGCCCAGGCTGCGCTCGGTCGCGACGTTTCCGAGCTCGCCGACAAGATCGAGCAGGTCCGTCGTCCCAGCGGTCGCATCGGGCCGGCGCTCAACTCGACCTACTGGGGCGTGCTCGCTCTCCGCGCCGCGGACAGAACAATTCCGAAGTCCACTCTGCGCTACATCCTGAACGCCCAGCGCAAGGACGGTGGTTGGTCCTGGAGCCCGAGCGCCGCCTCCGATGCCGGTGACACCGCCGCCGCCATTCAGGCCCTGCGCGCCTCCGGCGCGGGCGCCCGCTCGGTCCCGATCAAGCGTGCTGTCCGCTACCTGCGCCGTTGTCAGAACAAAGACGGCGGCTTCGCCATCTCACCCGTCGCCGACTCCGATAGCCAGTCCACGGCCTGGGCGATCCAGGCCCTCCTCGCCGCCCGCAAAGACCCCGGCAAGGCGGCCTTCCGCTACCTAAAGAAGCTCCAACGCAGCGACGGCAGCTTCCGCTACAGCGCCCGCTACGTGACTACGCCCGCCTGGGTGACGGCACAGGTTCTCTGCGCGCTGGCACGCAAGCCGTTTCCGTCTTGAACCGCTTGCCCGAGCGCCTGAGAAAGCGCGTTACCCTTCGTGACTACATCGCCTGGACCAAGTGTCCAAGCGTCATAGCGCGGCCCGGAGGGCGCCCTGCCTCACACCTTCCCGGAGCAGCTTAGTTGCTCTGATCGCTGCCGCTTGCCCCTGTTGAGCTCACATCAGTTGAGTCTGGCGGCCAGTGATGAGTCGTCTTCGAACCATCCGCAGTGGTCACCACCCAGCCTACGATGCTCGACCCTTCGGGAATCGACGAATAAAAGGCGCCATTCTGAACCGTCGCCGAGACGTCCCCGTGGTCGGTGAGCACATCGACGGTAGTCACGTTGTCGCCAGCCAAACCCGCGTAAATCGTCGGCTGACCGGCGGTTCCATGGATGACTCCGCTGACGTCATCAGGTTCAACAGAATTGCCGCAGACGCTCGCCGGGCTCCGACCGGGGGTTGTGACGTCGAAGCAAAGGGAGCCATTCGTTCTCCCGCCAGCTTCCACCTTCGCGCCGTTGCCCAGCTGCAACGGGACATGAGCTTTTGCTTCCACTGCCGAGGAACCGCCGAAAACCCGCTGGGCGTCCTCGCTCATGGTCGAGTCTACCGGGCTCGCATCCACCCTTTTTGGGAGCGATTGGCGTCCATTGGGCCAACTCTCCGAGGCCGTCGCGGTAGGTCCGCCGCTGCCGATTGCGCTCACAGTCGCGATCGCGGCCGCGGCCGCTAGAAAGCCGAAGGCAATAGTCACAAGTGCAAAGCGGCGCAACATCGGCGTTCTCCTTTATTCGGAAATCGGGATACCTTCGCTAGTGGTTTTTGAGGAGTTGCTCAGTACTCCCATCTGCGTAGTGGATCGTCAGCGGCGGAATCTCCGCGGCGCCTCGGTAGGCCCAGACGTTGTCTTTTACCAGAACCGTCTGTTCGCTACCGTTCGCGATAAACGAAATGCCGACGACGCCGTCCCTGGCGACTCCGAAACTTAAGGGTGGCGTCGCAGGATCTGGCCGTATCGTCTCTTCGGTCGTCGGCTGGTTCTGACTCAAGGGATTACCGCAGGACATAGCGGTTTGAAAGCTGGCACCTTGAGGCTCCTGAATCAGCACGCAGAGTCCGCCGGTCGTCGTGGCGACGGCATAGACGCGGTCGCCAGCGGAGAGCTGCGTGACGAGGCGGGCGCTGTCAGGGAGCAACTGTCCGGCCGCGCCATTCTGAAATTGCCCCCGAGCGACGTTAGCGGACGTGATTGCGGCGAGGGCCGCTGGACTCAGCGTGTCGTTCGCGTCGCGAGGATGGTCAGCCGCACGAATGCCAGCGAACGGATCCAGACCGGCGGCGAGCGCTATCCCAGTGGCGATCAGCGCGGTAGAAGCAACTGCCACGACAAGGATCAGCGGCCGTCGCTGCTTCGTTCTTCGGATCACCGGTTCGATGGTCGCGAGCGGAGCCAGTAACTCGCGTACACGCGCCTCATCATCAGTTATAGCCATCGGGGACCTCCTTCGGGTCGAGTCTCAGCTGCATCCACGAGCCGTTTCCGCGCGCGAGACAGGCGCTGGCGTACGGCATCGGCAGTCAGGCCGGTCGCTTCGGCCAACTCGATTGCGCTGAAGCCGTGCAGATAACGAAGCAATACGAGAGAACGGTCCTCGAGAGTGAGTGCCTCGAGGAGCTCGCGCGTGGCGACTACCTCTGCAGAATCATCGGTCGCGTGGGAGCTGAACGGGAATCTCGAGAGGGCGAGTTGAATGCGACGGCGCTTGCGTAGCGCTTGCAACGCCAGGTTGCGAGCGACGCCGAAGAGCCAAGCCTCCTGGTTCCGAGCCGAGGCAAGCTGACTACCTGAGCTAAGAGCTACGCAGAAAGCCTCCTGGAGTAGATCCTCGGCGAGTGAACGATCTCGCACCATCTGCACGAGGTAACGGCCGAGCCTTCGCTCGCAGCGCTCGAACAGGTCCTCGACCACGTCAGCTCCCCAGGCTTCGTCCCCCGCAACCTGGGGCGCTCGTCTTCGGGAGGGAGGCTCACTTGGCAGTGTTTCGCTTGCGGAATCCGGCTCCACACAAGATAAGATGCCGCAGCGTCGACGAATGTGACAAGCCGAATCCCGCCTTCCTCGCGCGTACCGCTACGGCAAGCCCGCCTCGCAGGTAGGAGCAGACGAGTCACACGCGCCGAAGGCGCGAAGACTCGTACTCAAAGCTCATACCGCGAAAAGTCTTCGCCGGCTCTGCCGGCGGACTTTTCGCGGGGATCAGGTGCAATTACGCAGCGCCTGCGCCTCGGGCAGTTGCTCGAGCCGCCTCAGCGTCATGGTCTCGATCTGGCGCACGCGCTCCCGCGTCACTCCGAAGGTACGACCGACTTCCTCCAGCGTTCGCGGACGCTGGCCGTTCAGTCCATAGCGAAGCTCGATCACGTGGCGCTCACGCTCGTTTAGAGCACTGAGCACGGCCGAGATGTCTTCGCAGCGGAGCGAGAGAGTGGCGTTGTCGTAGGGCGACTCGGCCCGCTCGTCCTCGACGAAGTCGGCCAGTGAGGAGTCCTCCTCTTCGCCAACCGGCTTCTCCAGCGAGATCGGATGCTGCGCCATGCGCATGATCTCGCGCACCTCGTCGGTTTCGAGGTCCAACTCCCTGGCGACCTCCTCCGGTTTCGGATCGCGACCGAGCTGCTGCACCAGTTGGCGCTCGACGTGCACGACCTTGTTCAACTTCTCGACCATGTGCACCGGGATGCGGATCGTGCGCCCTTTGTCGGCGATGGCCCGAGTTACCGCCTGTCGGATCCACCAGGTTGCGTAGGTCGAAAACTTGTAGCCCTTGCGATAGTCGAACTTCTCGACGGCGCGAATCAGCCCGAGCGAGCCTTCCTGAATCAGATCGAGGAAGGAGAGACCGCGACCGAGGTAGCTCTTGGCGATCGATACGACGAGGCGCAGATTGGCTTCGATCATGTGCATCTTGGCCCGCATGTCGCCGCGCTCGATCCTTTTCGCCAGCGCGACCTCCTGGTCGGCGCTGAGAAGTGGAACGCGCCCGATCTCGCGCAGGTAGAGGCGCAGCGAATCGAGCGAGGGCTCGACCGAGAGATCAAGCTTGGGTGCCCTTGTCTCCTCCTCTAAGACGAGCGGCTGCTCGTAGGGCAAATGCTTACAGGAATCGCCCGGGGTGAGATCGACGCCGTGGTCGATCAGATAGGTGTAGAAGTCTTCGGCCTGCTCCTTGTTGATCTCTACGTCCTCGAGCGCCACGGTTATCTCGTCGTAACTGAGAAATCCTCTTTCCTGGCCCTCCTGCGCCAGTCGCTGGAGCTCTTCGACTTCCGGGAGGGCGATCTCGACAGTGAGCATTGACCTCGGCTTTCTCTCGCACTGGGGACGGGGTCCGCGACTAGATATGAAAAGAGCCGGCCTTCCTGGCCCCGGCTCTGTTGCTACGCCCAAAGCGTTCCGGGCACGCAGCACAAGAAAACCGATCTGCGGGTATTTGTCAACACGTCTTTTGATAATGGCCCACGAGCAGGGAAGACGCGCTAGGCTCGCAAACGCAAATTGCCCGAGCTGCCGGAAGTCGAAGCGCTTCGCCGCTCGCTCGACGAGTCGCTTTCGCTTGCGCCGATCGAGCATGCCGGCCCGGCCCACCTGGCGACTCTGAAGACAGCCGAGCCACCACTTCGGGCACTCGAGGGCCGCCGCCTCGCCGGCGTTCGGCGACGCGGAAAGCGCTTGCTCTTCCCCACCGCCGACGGTGAGCTCGTACTCGTCGTGCACCTGATGAGCGCCGGCCGCCTGCGCCTGCTCGCGGCGCAGAAGCGCGGTCCCGTGGCGCCGGCCTTCCAACTCTCCTTCGAAGGCGGAGCGAGGCTGATCCTGACCGAGCCCGGCAAGCGCAAGCGGGCCGGCGTCTGGCTGCTCACACCCGAGCGGGTCGAGAAAGAATTCGCTCATCTCGGTCCCGACGCACTCGGGCTCGAGCCGGCGACGCTGGCCCGGCTCTGCAAGGGAGAGCGGCGGCGGCTACACGGCTTCTTGCGCGACCAACGCGTGCTGGCGGGCATCGGACGCGCCTGGGCGAACGAGATCCTGCACACCGCCCGCCTATCGCCCTTCGCCCTGGCCGGCGAGCTCGACGGCGAGGCGCTCGGGCGACTCGCCGGGGCGATCAGCTCGGAGCTCGAACGCGGAATCCAGCTACGCGAGCAAGGGCTCTCGAATGACGACGTTTACCGCGTGCACGGCAAGCTGGGCCAAACCTGCCGCGTCTGCCAGACGCCGATAGCGCAGGTCGCTTTCGAGGAGCACACGATCTATTACTGCCCGCGCTGCCAGACGGGCGGGAGAAAGCTGGCCGACAGGCGCCTCAGTCGCTTGCTCCGATAAAAAGAAGTAAGCGCCGTCTAACGGTGGCCGGAGCGAGGAACTTCTCGCAAAATGCGCGGATTTCGTTCTGGGGAGAATCCCGGCTCAGCTCTGGATAACCGTCCTCGGATTGTGGACAAGCGAGTTCACTTTCGTCCACAATGTGGGGAACGTATGTTCGCTCTACCTGATAGCCAAGGGATTTCCCGACGTGTCTCTTTTCAACAGGCCGTTAACAACACCGACTTCGGAGCCGGTTTGTGCTGAAACCGGCTCCGGACGAGGATGAGCAGATGACGTCCGCTGCCGTCAGTCTTGCTGAACCTGCGCGCGTGCCGCCGCAGAATGTCGAAGCTGAGGAGTACGTCCTCGGCGCGATGTTGCTTGCGCCGGGCGCGATCGGCGCGGTCTCGGAGATCTGCAGGGCGGAGGACTTCTACCGGCAGAGCCACGGGCGCATCTACCGGGCGGCGCTCGCCCTCTACGGGAGAGGCGAGCCGGTCGATGCGATCACCCTCACCGACGAGCTGGACAAGCTCGGCGAGCTGGAGGAAGTAGGCGGGCGCTCGCGGATCCACGAGCTGGCGGCTCTGGTTCCTGCGAGCGCCAACGCCGGTCACTACGCCCGCATCGTCCACGAGATGGCGACCCTGCGCGGGCTGATCACCTGCGGCCAAGAGATCGCCGACCTCGGCTATGACCGCCCCGGTGAAGTGGTCGATCTCGTCGACCGCGCCGAGCAGATTGTCTTTGCCATCTCGCAGAGCCGTGTCTCGAGCGAGTTCAGCCACATCGAGCAGCTGCTCAAGGAGAGCTTCGAGCGAATCACGGCGCTCTACGAAGCGGGTGTCGAGATCACCGGTGTCGCCTCGGGCTTCCGCGACATCGATCGCATCACTTCCGGCTTCCAGCCGGGCAACCTGATCATCATCGCCGCCCGCCCGTCAATGGGGAAGTCGGCGCTGGCGCTATGCATGGCGGCCAACATGGGCGTGCGCCTGAATATTCCGGTTGCACTGTTCACGCTCGAGATGTCGAAGTCCGAGGTAACCCAGCGCTTGATGTGCAGCGAGGCCAAGGTCGAGTCGCAGAAGCTTCGCTCGGGCAAGCTCTCGCCCGAGGACTGGCCCCGATTGACGGCGGCCTGCGACAAGCTGGCACGTGCTCCGATCTACGTCGATGACACCGGCTCGATCACGATGATGGAGATCCGCTCCAAGGCCCGCCGCCTGAAGGTGCGCGAGCCAAAGCTGGGGCTGATCATCGTTGACTACCTGCAGCTGATGACCTCCGGCGCCTCGGTCGAAAACCGTGTTCAGGAGGTCTCGGCGATCTCGCGCAACCTGAAGGTACTGGCGCGCGACCTGGAGGTACCGATCGTCGCCCTCTCGCAGCTCTCGCGCGCGGTCGAGCAGCGAAGTGACAAGCGCCCGATCCTCTCCGACCTGCGTGAGTCGGGCGCAATTGAGCAGGACGCCGACATCGTCGGCTTCATCTACCGCGACGAGTACTACAACGACGAGTCCGATCAGCAGGGCCTGGCCGAAATAATCGTGGCCAAGCACCGTAACGGCCCCACCGACATGGTCAAGCTCTCGTTCCTCAAGCGCTACGCCAAGTTCGCAGATCTGGCGGCGGGGTAATCGTATGCGGCGCCGTAGCTCGAGTTTCGCGTTCCGTGTCAATACGACCTCTACAGACGGGAGGGGAAGCACGTCCGGCCGCGAACGGACAATGAACTATTCGGCGGCTCGAGACGGAAGGGGGAGATGACGACGGATATGAAACAGACGGTCTGGCTCGGCCCCGGCGTCGTGCGCTTCACCGTGCTCTGCGAGGCATGCCTGGCGGAGTGCTCTCCCAAGGAAGGCCGCTTCGCAACGGTCCTCGAGGGCGAGCTCCCGCTCTCACGTGTGCGAGAGGCCGCTAGCTGCCCGCACGGACACTCCTTCGAGCTCGTACGCACAAGCGCCGGCCGCAGAGCCGCGTAGCCTCGATTCGGCTCGATCGCGCCGCGCGCCGATCGTTCAGGCAAACTCTTGCACGTGCCTGCCACCGTTGTCGTAGGCGCTCAGTGGGGAGACGAGGGCAAGGGCAAGATCGTCGACCTGCTGGCGCAGAAATCAGATCTGGTCTGCCGCTACCAGGGTGGCCCCAACGCGGGCCACACGATCAAGGTTGCCGGCGAGACCTTCAAGATCCGCCAGATCCCGACCGGAGTCATCTCCGGCAAGGTCTCGGTGATCGGCAACGGCTGCGTCGTCGATCCGGAAGTGCTGATCGGCGAGATCGACGAGATCGAGGCGCGCGGTTACCCGACCGAGATGGTCTGCCTCTCCGGTAACGCGCACCTGATCATGCCCTGGCACCTAGCCATCGACCAGGCGAGCGAACGACGGCTGGGCCGGCTGCAGATCGGCACGACCAAGCGCGGTATCGGCCCGGCCTACGCCGACAAGGCGCTGAGGATCGGCATCCGCGTGCAGGACGTGCTCGACGACAAGATCCTGCGCCAGAAGATCGCGGTCGCACTGATCGAGAAGAACCGCTGGTTGGAGCGCGTCTACGAGGCGCCAACTTTCGACCTGGACGAGGTCGCCGAACGCTACGAGAAGTACGCCAAGCGCCTGCGCCCGTACATCAAGGACACCTCGCTGATCGTCGACCGGGCGCTGAAGGAAGGCAAGCGCGTGCTCTTCGAGGGCGCGCAGGGGACGCTGCTCGACCTCGATCACGGCACCTATCCCTTCGTCACCTCCTCGAACCCCGTGGCGTCCGGGGCGGCCACCGGCATCGGTATCGGGCCTAATCGGATAGATCAGGTGCTCGGCG
>DATCCQ010000066.1:0-10421 GCA_036511185.1 Gaiellaceae bacterium | reverse complement strand
CCCGCGCCCGCCGGTCTTGAAGCCAGAGCTGGTGGAGGCCCTACCGGTCGAGACGCGCGGAGTTCCCGGCGTACCGGATCTGATGCACCACAAGTACGTCGTGCGTGACGGCGAGGCGGTGCTGACGGGCTCGACCAACTGGACCGACGAGTCCTGGTCGCGCGAAGAGAACCTGATCGCGATCCTCAACTCTAAGGAGCTCGCCGCCCGCTATCAGCAGAACTTCGAGGAGCTGTGGCAGAAGCGCAACGTCGAAAGCTCCGGGTACGTTGACTCGGCGCCGATCGACATCGAGGGGCACCGCGTTCGGCCCTGGTTCGCGCCCGGGCACGGTGAGGCGGTCGCGCACCGAATCGCCCGTCGCCTCGGCCAGGCGAAGCGCCGCATCCGCATCGCCTCGCCGGTGCTCACCTCGGGCCCGATCCTCGGCACTCTGGCCGAGCGGGCCGGAAACAACAAGCATGGCGAGCTCGATATCGCAGGCGTGGTCGACGCCACCCAAGTCGCGGAAGTTATCCACCAGTGGCGCGGCAACGTGCAGGTGGGCTGGAAG
The DNA here is from genome assembly GCA_036511185.1 of Gaiellaceae bacterium. Lineage (GTDB taxonomy): Bacteria > Actinomycetota > Thermoleophilia > Gaiellales > Gaiellaceae > Fen-549. The sequence goes on along the minus strand of DATCCQ010000066.1, from coordinate 9,868 downwards.
GAGCACGCACTTCGCGCCTTGATCGCGCAAACGCCCTGGACCGGCAAGGTCTCGACGCCCTGGACGCCGGACAGCGTGCACGACTACATGCACGCCAAGATCGTGGTGGCCGACGACGCTGTCTTCTTCGGCAGCTTCAATCTCTCGCGCTCGGGCGAGCGCAACGCCGAGAACACGCTGGAGATCGAAGACGGCGAGCTGGCCGCGCGGCTGGCAGCTTTCGTAGACGATATTCGCGGTCGCTACCCGCAGCTCGAGCTGCCCCAGTAACGCGGCGACGGGTTAGGGCTTCCCCGCCTCGACCTCGACCGAGACGACCTCACACTCGCTCGCGGGAATATCGACTCCGTAGCGCAGTGTGTTATGCACGCGGCCCTGCTTGTCGACCGCTTCGGCGAGCTCGAGGATCTCGCTTTCGTCGGCTTCCGCTTCGATGCGAACGCCCAGTGTGATGTTCTGCGCGCGCACGGGCTCGCCGCCCCAGTCGCATTCACAAACGACGCGCGCCCCGAGAAGCGGGATACCGCGCCGCTCGGCCTCCTGCTGCAGGTCGTTCACGAAACAGGCGCCGATCGCCATCAGCAGGAGATCGCCACCCGAAAAGCCGTAGCCACAGCCAGCCTCCTGCTCGGGCCGATCGATCGTCAGCGAGTGCTTTCCGGCCCAGCCGACCGCGAACGAGGCATCGTGAACCGACCGCACGTGAACCGTTGTTTGCGCCATCTGAGTGTCCCCTTCCCCCGTCGCTTGTGATGTAAGAGTAGGTGACAAATCCCTTCAAGTGGAGGCCCGCTCGGCGGATGCAATATAAAGAAGGCAATAGCGACACCGTCCTCGGCATCGCGGCCTCGGCCGGCGTCTCGCTGATAGCCCACAGTGTTTGCCGCGGTGATCCGAGCTGTTCTCCTCGACCTCTATCCCTAGTGGAGGCGATGCGAGAGCTCGGCCGATCGGGCGGACTGAGTACGGTAAGCTCGGCCGCTATGAGGGAGAAGATCATGCCACTGGGCCGAGATCGGGCAGACGCCGGGGTTGCGCTGCGTAGACGACCGGATAGTCCCGTGATGAACCGGTCGACGACCGAAGCCTCGTCGTCGCTGGCGATCGTGATCGAGTACGTTCGAGAGCTGCGGGTGGCCTTCATCGGTGTGCTCGTGACGCTCATCGTCGCACCCTTCGCGATGCTCCCCTACCTAGCTGACGACACGATCAACAGGGGGTGGGCGAACTATTCATGGTCGAAAAGCCTGCACGACGCCGTAACAATCAATAGGCAATTCATCCATGAGCAGGGGCGCTTCTTCCCCGGTGGAACGATCTACGGGGTGCCGATGTGGCACCTGTTGGACACGCGCGTGACGTACATGACGTTCGTCGTTCTGTTGAACCTCGCCTGCCTCGGCCTGGTGGGATTCGTGTTGCTTCAGGTCACCCGCTCGGCGGATGTCACCGCAATCGGCGTGATCGCCCTCGGCGCCTGTATGCAGATCAGGTGGGTGGGGCCAGATGGGCTATCGAGCTTCTCCGGACTCATCCCTTACACCATCGTCCTGACCATCCTCAGCGGTCTGGGGGCCGCGCAGATCCTTCGCACCGGCCGGCGCTGGTGGTTGATACCCACGGCCATCGCCTGGACGCTTTCGGTCACCGCCTACGAGGTGACCCTTCTCATGCTCCCGGCGATGATCGTTCTCCTCTTCGTCGCGAATCGCGGCCGTGACCGAATACGGTGGATGTGGGCCCTCGCGCCTCTCGTCATCCCCGCCGTCGCAGAGGCCGCGATTGACTTTTACCTCCACTCTCGAGCCACGGCCCCCGTCCCCGCGTATCAGGTCGACCTGAGCGGTCCCGTCGGCTCTACCTTCCTCAAGCAGCTGACCGCCGCGCTCCCGTCGTCGCAGCACTGGCTCAGGGGAACGCCAACGGGAACTCACCTCTCGCCGGCCTTGTCGGTGATGCTCGTACTCTTGCTCGCGTTCCCGACCTTTCTCGCCTGGCGCCGGCATTTCGCTGTCAAGGCGATACCGCAAAGGCTCTCAATCGGCCTCATTGTCGCCGGATCCTGGGCGTGGCTCGTGCCGTCTCTCCTCACGTCCGTCACCCGCCGCTGGCAGACCGAACTGGTCTTCGGGCAAGGGTATATCTCTCTCCCCTATGAGTACGTGGGCGTCGCCTTGATCCTCGCGGGCGTCGCCGGGCTGCTCTCCGGCAGGCTCCGATCGCGCGGCGTTCGCATAGCCGTCGTCACCATGCTCGCACTCGTCCTGATCGGCTGTGCGATCACTGTGGGGTCGAACCTCGTCTACGCCGGGCAGTACGTCCCCGGGCCACCGGGGCCAGAAGGTGCTCCACCTACGGTCTTTTAGGGGCCGGTGGGCGTCCCGCCTACCGTCGTCGTGCCATCAGAGGGGGGCACTCAGGAATGAGAGCATTACGAGTCGGAGTTATCGTTTTACTGGCGTTGGTTACGAGCGCGAGCGCCGCTACCAGTCCGCGCCTGCCCGGCGCGCCGAAGTGCCCGCTCTTTCCGGCCTCCAACGTCTGGAACAAGCGTGTCGATAAGCTGCCGGTGGCCGCCAACTCGCAGGCCGTTCTCGGCACGATCGGACTCGACGTTGGGCTCCATCCCGATTTCGGCACCGTCTGGGACGGGCATCCCAACGGCATTCCCTACACCATCGCCCACAAGACGACAAAGCGCTACCGAGTCAGCTTCGACTACGCGAGCGAAAGCGACAAGGGCCCCTATCCGATTCCGGCCAAGGTGAAGATCGAAGCCGGTAGCGACCACCACGCTCTGATCGTCGAGCGCGATAGCTGCCGCCTCTACGAGCTCTACGCCCTGAAGAAGAAAGGAAACGGCTGGCAGGCCGGCTCGGGCGCGATCTGGAATCTGCGCTCGAACAAGCTTCGGCCCGCCGGTTGGACATCGGCGGACGCCGCCGGGCTACCGATGCTGCCCGGACTAGCCCGCTACGAAGAGGTCGCTAGCGGTCAGATCGATCATGCGTTGCGCTTCACGGTCGAGAACACGCGCCAGGCCTACATCTATCCCGCGCGCCACTTCGCCAGCGATCAGACCGATCCCAACCTGCCGCCGATGGGACTGCGAGTCCGGCTGCGCGCCGACTTCGACACGAGCCGCTACCCGCGTCAGGTGCGCGTCATCCTCACGGCGCTCAAGCGCTACGGGATGATCGTCGCCGACAACGGCGCGAACTGGTACATCTCGGGCGCTCCCGACCGCCGCTGGAACGACGACGCCCTGCACGCGATCGGCACCGTCACCGGCGCGGACTTCGAGGTGGTTGACACGTCAACACTGCGACCGTAGGCATCTATTCCTGACGCCGCGAATCGGCCGCATCGGTCGTGCGGGCCTACCGGAATCGGCTCTAAGGGCGCACGCTGGGTGGACTGAAGAGCGATTCGAGCCGCTCGACCAGGCGCGCCGTCCAGAACCGGATCGTCCCTACCTGCCGCTCTACGAGCACGATCTGATCGCCTTCGAGACGACGAAGCAGTCGAGCTTCGCGGCGTGAGGAGCCGAGCATGGCGCTCATCCTCCGACCGCCGACGATACTTCGGACTGCCAAAGTCGTTCCCGTTCCCATTTGAGTTCAGTCTGTATACGGGCCTCTTGCAAAGCTCGAACTCCCCCTCTGGTCTCTGACTGTCGGAGCGCGGCGAAGGCTCGCCGCAGCTCGCCACTCCCCCCGCGATTGAGACTTTTCGCCCCGAGAGGCGATCGTCCTTCTCGTAGGAATCAGGACGGTGGTCTGCAGCGACGCCTACAAGGCCACAGGCGAAGCGAGCACGACAAAGCCGAGCGCTAGCGAACGCTAACGACGACGGTTCTTGCGGAGCGATCTCCGATCCGCTTCTTCTCCTTCGACGTCCAGATAAAGATCGCGCCGAGGAGGTAAGGGATCGCGTAGGGGATGCTGTCGATCACACGCAGGAGATTTCGAAGAAGAGCCTGGCCGAAGGTGATTCGGCCTCCCGCGTCGCTTTGGACGCGAAGTCCGAAGAGAAGCTTTCCGAGCGTCGCTCCGCGCCAGAACTCGAGTCCGACGAAGTAGACGAGCCCGAGCGCCAACAGCAGAAGCGACGGGCCCGTTCCGAGGTTGAAGCCGGCGCTGTAGTCGCCCGAATCGTTCTCGTAGTAGTTCGAGCCGGTGATGAGCCCCACGAGCGCGCCGAGCACGATGAAGATGAGCAGGCCGTCGACGATCACCGCCGCGGCTCGGATCGCTGCGCCTGCGTACGCCTTTTCGCCACTCCGAACACCGGCGTCCGTCGATCCGTTTCCGCTCGCAACAGTCATGGCAGTAGAAGATTATTGCTCACTCGGCGAGCATCCGCGATAACGGCGCACGTATAGGCGCGGGCATTGCCCAAGCGCGGGTTTCCGCTCGCTCCGGCGCTCGACTACTCGGGTTTGTGGCAGACGGCTTCGATGTTGTGGCCGTCGGCGTCCAACACGAACGCGCCGTAGTAGTTCTCGTGGTATTGCGGGCGCAAGCCCGGCGCGCCGTTGTCCTTCCCGCCGGCGGCGATGGCCGCCTCGTAGAAAGCGCCTACGAGATCGCGGCTGCCGACGTGGAAGGCCAAGTGCACGGGCGTGACGGCCTCCTCCGGGCGAATGAAGAAGTCGGGAACGCCTTCACCGCTCTTGAAGCCGGCACCCCAATCGCCTTTGAAGGGCATCGTGTAGCCGAGCGGCTTCAGCGCCGCCGCGTAGAACTTCTTGGCCGAGTCGAAATCCGTGACACCGATGATTACGTGATCGATCATCGCGGGAGTCTCACCGCAATCTGCGCGGTCGTCAAGCCGTTTCGACTGAAACGGCCTATCCCTCGTTCGAGGGATAGGAGAGAGCAGGGCTCCTCCAAGTAAGGTCTCGCCCACTTTCCGCTCCGGGCGGGTCACTATAAAAGGGATAGTTTTAGTGTAATATCCCTCCTATGCGGACACTTTCCGACATTCATGCCACCGACTGCTGTGGCGTGGCGGCGACCGCCGAGTTCCTCGGCGCCAAGTGGACGGCGCTGATCGTTCACGATCTCTCAGAAGGCGCCCGCCGCTTCTGCGAGCTCGAGCACGCCTGCCCCGGAATCAGCCCGCGCACGCTCTCCGAGCGCCTGCGCACGCTCGAGCGCGAGGGCTTCGTCGAGCGCAAGAGCTTCCCGGAGTCGCCGCCGCGAGTTGAGTACTCGCTCACCGAGAAGGGGAGCGGCTTGCTGACGATTATCCACGAAATGAGCAAGTTCGGGCACTGCTGGCTCGGCTGTCAGCACGGCCCGATAGTCGCGCAGCCCGAAGTCTCGGCGGCCGAGGCAGCCGTAGCCGAAGCGGCCGGCGCCTAAGAGCCCATTTCGCTAGGCCCGCACGACCGATGCGGCCGATTCGCGGCGCCAGGATCCACTCGATCCGCTCACCGCACTACCAGTGCGCTTGCGTGGCTCGTGCGGCCCCTGGCATCCACGCCTCGACTACCGCAGCCGCGCGCTCCTAACGAAATGGGCTCTAGAGCGTTCCGAGCTCCGTCAGGATCGCCTTGGCAACTGCAATTCCTGGCTCGAAATAGCCGGCCCAGAGGCGCTCGTTGGGCGAGTGGATGTTCCCCTCGGGAAGATCGAGGCCCGTCACGATGGCCGGGATTCCCTTGGCCTGGAGCGCGGGCATGATCGGCATCGTGCCGCCCGAGCGAACGAGCAGCGGGCGGTGCCCGAAGGAGCGCTCGAAGGCCGCCAGGGCAAGCTCGATCGCCGGTGCGCTTTGATCGACCAATCCCGGCTCGCTCGAGGAGAGGAGATCCAGCCTCAGCTCAGCGCCGGGCGGCGCCGCCTCGCTCAGGAGCTGTTCCAGCGCCGCCGCGATCGTGCCTGCATCCTGTCCCGGAGCCAGCCTGATCGAGAGATTGGCCTCGGCGCGAACCGGCAGCACCGTTTTTTGCAGCCGCGGCGAGCCGCCCTCGATGCCGTTGACGTCGAGCGCCGGCCAGGCGCAGGTGCGTAGGTAGAACTCCGCCGCTGCGCTCTTATCGGCGGGCTGGGCGCCCTGCTCGGCCAGCACCAGCTCGCCGCTTGGCAGCGCCGCGCTGGCCGCCAGCTCCTCGGCGCTCGGAGGCACTACCCCGGCGGTCAGCGGCTCGGGTAGCTGCCCGTCGGCGGGAAGAACTGCTGCGAGCGTCTGGGTGAGCGCGTGCAAAGCGTTAAGCGCCGCGCCCCCGTAGACACCGGAGTGCAGATCGCGCTCGCCGCTGGAGAGCTCGAGGTGGAAGAAGGCGAGGCCGCGCGTAGCGATGGTTAAGGCGGGGATATCACGCTCGATCATCGAGGTGTCGAAGATCAGGCAGGCGTCGGCTCCGCGCTCGTCGGCGGCCAGGAACTCGGCGATCGAGGCGCCACCGACCTCCTCTTCGCCGTCGCAAATGAAGCGCACGTTGACCGGCAGAGCATTCTCGCGCGCCAGCGAGCGAGCCGCCTCCAGCAGCATGAAGAGCTGCCCCTTGTCGTCGGCGCTACCGCGCCCGTATAGCCAGCCTTCCCGCTCGACAAGCGTGAAGGGATCGGACTCCCAGAGCTCGATCGGATCGACAGCCTGTACGTCGAAATGCCCGTAGCAGAGCACGGTGGGCGCGCCGCGCCCGCCCGAGGCGGCGATCTCACCGACAACGAGCGGCTGTCCTTGCCAGTCGATTCGCTCGGCCTCGCCGCCCGCCTCGCGGATCCTGTCAACGAGCCAGTCGCCGGCGCGCTCGACATCCGCGGCGCGGGCCGGATCGGCGCTCACGCTCGGGATGGCGATCCATTCGGCCAGCTCTGCCAGCAGCTCTCCGCTCACGCCAGCGAGTGTACTAGCGCGCCGCCTGGCCGGATACTGTGTGGACACGACGAATGACTCTTGATCTGCTGACCCGCAAATCCCAGTGAGGTGACGTCATGCGCTCGTTCACGGTCGTATCCATCGCCGCCCTCGCCACCGCTTCGGTAGCGCTGGCCGGCGGCTCGCATCTGATCACCCAGAGCTCGATCGGCGGGGGCAAGCTCGGCCAGAATCGGACCGCCTACAAGGCGCTCTACGGTAAGCCGATGCCTGCCGAGAACCTCGAAGGAGGGCTCACTCGGCTCAGGTACCAGAGCGGCGCGATCGAGGTCTACTTCAAGACCGGAACGGACTCCGGGCGCTACATCGTCGCAACGAGCAAGGCCTACAAGACGGCCAAGAGCGTCGGCCCCTGCGCCAAGAGCTCCGCCGTGAAGACAGCCTATCCGTCGGTCGTGAAGGTGCCGCTCGCCGGCGGCGAGTACGCCTACCGGCTGGGCACGAAGCTCTGGTTCGAGATCGAGTCGGCCAGAGTCGCCGCGGTCGCTCTCGGTGCGGGCAAGAGCACGGCCTGGATCGCCTCGAACTCGCCCGCCTGCGGCTCCTAGCTCTCGATGCCCCGAAAAGCTAAATCCGATAAACCGCTCCTGCCGGACGGCTTCCACTTCGGCGTCGCCACCTCCGCCTTCCAGATCGAAGGCGGGCTGAACGGTCCGGGCGAGCCGGCCAACAACTGGGTCTGGTGGGAGCAAGAAGGACGCGTCGAGCCCACCGGGATCGCGGTCGATTTCTGGAATCGTTACGAGGAGCAGATCGACCTGGCGGCCGCGCTCGGTTGCGACACCTTCCGGCTCGGACTGGAGTGGGCGCGCATCGAGCCCGCGGAGGGCGCGATCGACGAAACCGCTCTCGACCGCTACGCGCAGATGCTCGACGCTTGCGCCGAGCGCGGGCTTGAGCCGCTCGTCACGCTGCACCATTTCACCCACCCGGCCTGGCTCGGAGTCGATTTCTGGCTCTCGCCGGAATCGCCCGAGCGTTTCGCGACCTGGGCCGAGAAGGTGCTCGAGCGGCTGGCCGGTCGCTGCCGGCTCTGGGTCACCTTCAACGAGATCGCCATCCTCGCTCAGATCTGTTACGCCTACGGCATACACCCGCCCGGGCGCCGTTTTGCCTGGAAGGAGATGTTCGCGAGCGCGGCGCACATGTTCGCCGCCCATGTCCGCGCCTACGAGCTGATCCACGAGCGCCGCCCCGACGCGATCGTGCACACAAACACGTCGGAGAACAGCATCTACGAGTTCAACCGGCTGTTCATCGATCTGCTCCTGGCGCGCGCGTCGGGAGTGCCCCGCGACGACCTCGGCGCCTGGATCGCCGAGAAGCGCGAGGCCTGGTACCGCGCCATCGCACCGGTACGAGCGATCGAGCGCCCGGTCAGGCGCAAGGCAGCCGCGATCGCTCCGATCGCCCGCTTGCCGTACCGATACGAGCGCCTTTCTCCGCGCGCTAGCCGCGGCGCCGACGATCCCGAAGGAGTGTTGCGTCCGCTCATCGACGCTGTCTACTCCAATCCCTGGGATCGGACTCTCGACGTGCTCGGAATCGATTACTACGACCCAGTCGCCGCGAACCACGTCCGCTGCCCCGGCCGTCGTAGCGCCGGCGGCCGTACCTGGCGACTGAACTCGGAGCTCTGGGACGACGTCGTCTACCCGGCGGGGTTGACCGAGTACTCGCGCGCCAACCTGGCTCTCTCGGCCGAGGCGATGGGTGGTGAACGCCCGCTCGAGCTCTGGGTGGTCGAGAACGGGCTCTGTAACCGAGTACGAAACGGTCATAGCTACGAGCGCAGCGACGGCTGGGATCGGCCGCGCTACCTGCGCGAGAACCTGGCCGCCGTCGTCGCCGGGCTGGACGAGGGCTTGCCGATCGGCGCCTACCTGCACTGGTCGCTGGTGGACAACTACGAGTGGGGCTCCTACCAGCCCCGCTTCGGCATCCACGGCGTCGACCGCGAGCGCGGCGCGAAGATCCTCGCCACGGACTCGATGGGCCGCGACTCGGCCGGCGCCTACCGGCGCCTGATAAAGGGCCTTCGCTTGGGCGACCGCGCGGTACTCGACGCCGGTTGAGCAGAACCTGTCAGGCCCGAACACCGTAAGAGGTAGCTGCGGCGCCGCGCGGTTCTTCGTAATTCCCCGTTGATTCGTATCATAATGAACGGTGCCTCCCGGAAGGCATACCTATGCCTGATATTCAGACGACGACGAAGCACTTCTCCGTCTGCTCGCGCTCGACCGCGCGCTGCGGCGTCCTCGCTCACGCAGCTGCCTCTTCCCGCTTGTTCCGGGTCGCGTCGATTGCTTTTGTCCTCGGATTGATCGCGAGCCCCGTGACGGCGAACGCGGCGCCTCCGAAGCCCGACCCGGCGCCCGTCAAGCCCAGCCCCGCGCCGACGCCGCGGTCGCGGACTCAACCGGCGCCCGTACTGGCGCCGACCCACGTGCAGAGCCCAACAACGACCCCCTCGTCGCCGCAGAAAACGGTGACGACGAATCGTAAGCATCGGACCGTCGCGGCCGCACGTAAAGCCCGCGCCCGCAAGCTGGCCCGCGCAACCAAGTCGAAGCTCGCGATCGCGGCCGCACGCAAAGCCCGCGCCCGCAAGCTGGCCCGGGCAACCAAGTCGAAGCCCGCGATCGTTCCCGCTAGAGCGCAGCCGACGGGCTCGCAGCTCTCGAACGCCTTCAGGATAGTGCTGGCCTTGCTGATCGGCGCGGGCGTGCTTCTGCTGGCGCTGGCCGCGCTCGAGCCGCGCTTCGTCCGGCCCAGGCGCCTGACAGGGACCTTTATCGATCACCGCGGCGACCTGGCGATAATCGGAGTTGCGCTGCTCGTCGGTATGGGAATCGCCTACCTGAGCGCACTGGTAGGTGCGGTGTGAGACGGCGAGCGACGAGACGGCTCGCGCTCCTAGCCGGCTCGCTGGCGCTGCTCATCTCGATCGCAGTGACGGGATCGGCGCTCGGCGATA
>DATCCQ010000065.1:0-5326 GCA_036511185.1 Gaiellaceae bacterium | reverse complement strand
TCCGGCGACTCTCACACCAAGGCGAAGCTGGCCTCGGTCTACGACGAGGCGCCGAGCCTGCAGATCGGGCGCTCGATTCCGGAGATGTACCACGCGCTGGCCTGCTTCGAGCGCGCCGAGGAGTTCGACATCATCAACGATCACTCCGGCCTGCCGGCTGCGGCCTTCGGCGGGCTGGTCGAGACCCCGGTCGTACACACCCTGCACGGCCCGCTCGACGGCCCGACCGCGCCGAAGGTCTACGAGCAGATTGCGCGCGTAGCGCCGAAGGTCGGCCTGATCTCGATCTCGATGAACCAACGTAAGCCCAAGCCCGACCTGCCCTGGATCGCCAACTGTCCGAATGCGCTCGATCTCTCGGTCTACCCATGCCAACCGCACAAGGGCGACTATCTGTTCTTCCTGGGCCGGATGAATCCCGACAAGGGCGCCCATCGCGCGATCGCGATCGCCAGGGAGAGCGGACTTCCACTCAAGATCGCGGGCAAGATGCAGGATCCCGAGGAGAAAGTGTATTTCCGCGAGCTCGTCTATCCGCACCTCGACGAGCGGATCGAGTACCTGGGCGAGGTCAATCACGGTGAGAAGGTCGAGCTGCTGCAGAACGCACGCGTGACTCTCTTCCCGATCGATTGGGAGGAGCCGTTCGGACTGGTGCCGATCGAATCGATGGCCTGCGGAACACCGGTTATCGCTACGCGCCATGGAGCCGTGCCGGAGGTCATCACCGAAGGATCCGGAGGCATCATCGTGGACGACTATCGCGAGATGGCCGGCATGATCGAGAAGGCGGACGAGATCGACCCCCTGGTCTGCAGGCGCTATGTCGAGGAGCATTTCGCATCCACGCGGATGGTGGCCGACTATGTCGCCGCCTATGAGAAGGCGATTGCTCGCCAGAAATAGTCGATCAGAATCCGGAGTTCGCGCTCAGGTGCCCGCGGCGACCGTGCCCCAGTAACGCTTGAGCCCGAGATAGGAGTGCCTGAGCAGGTCGGTGAGCTCAGAGAACTTGGCCGTCTCGGCGTCGATATCGCGGCTCACCTCGGCGACGAACTCCCGCACGTTCGCTCCGCGTCGCACGATCTCGGCCCAGAGCATCAACCGGCGCCGGAAGACGCGAAGGTGCTCTTCCGGGTCGGCGACGAGGCCGAAGTGCGGTAGCGCGAGCGCCTCGGGCGCGCGGCGCTCGATCTCGTCCAGGCTTGCATGCCAAGCTTCGAGATCGACGTCGGGCGGAGGGGTCGCCGGAAGGACGTACTGGCTCGGCGGCCAGCGAACTCCGACTGTGTCGCCGGCGAACAGTGTCCCTTCCTCGTTCATGTAACAGACGTGGTGAACAGCATGGCCGGAAGCCGCGAAGCACTCCAGCCCTAAAACTCGCTCGTCGACGACGTCGATGTTCTCGGTCGGCACGGGCTGAACCGTGCCCCAGAGCACGTCGAACATCTCGCCGTAGAGCCGTCTTGCGCTTCGCTCCAGCCGCTCAGGGCTGGCGAGGTGGGGTGCGCCTCGCTCGGAGACGTGCACACGCAGGCGCGGGTTGGCCGCGACCAGCGCTCCGCAGGCGCCGCTGTGATCGAAGTGGATATGGGTGATGAGCAGGTGGCGCAGCTCGGCGACCGTGACGCCTAGTTCGTCGAGCCCGGATTCGAGCGTTGCGAGAGTCGTTTGCGGCCCTGGGTCTACAAGCGCCAAACCGTCTTCGAGCTCGAGCAGGTAAGTGCAAAACAGCTGCTCTTCGCCGAGAAAGTGGAGGTCGAGGAGCTCGAACATGCACTCCGATGCTAGTCGCTCTCTGCGCTTTTGCGCGCCTTGTTCAGGTCTGCGGTCTGCAGGAGCGTCCAGAATGACTTCATCAACTTTCCCGAGTTCGCAATTTCCCGACTTCCGCCTCCGCCTGCACGTGTTCGCGTGTGGGGTGGACAAGACGTGGTCGGAATCGCTTATTCGGCCGGCTATACCGTCGCTGACAGTCCTCCCTATCACGCCGCTGTCATCGAGGACGCCCTCAGAACGGGCTTCGATCCTCTTGTGGCTATCGACGAGGTCTTTCGGATGGCGCTGCCGCCGGCCGTGCTGGTCGTGGGCGGATTGGCCTGGGACATGCTGGATGACTCGACCGCCGACTGGTTCTACATGCAGCGGCGCGCTCTGGCCACGGCCGGCGGCCCGGATGCCCACCAGACGATCGAGGCCTTCAAGTACTGGTGGTTCCAGGAGGCCTTCTCCGGCGTGCTAACCCATCACGAGCTTCGTTACGAGTTGCACCAGCGCTTCGAAGAGAAAACCTTCCAGTGGCAGCCGGCTCTATACCAGTACCTGGAGGGCGATCCGAGCCTGGTGCTCGAGCGCTGGGTGATCGAGCGCGGCATCGTGCGGCCGCTTTGCTTCGAGTACGTGGGCGTTCGCCGTTAGCACGTGTCACGTGATCGAACGCGCCGCTCGGCGCCGGTCGGAAAGGCGGAGCTACAGCGAGACGAACGCTGTTGTGTCTGGTGCGAGTAGTAGCGCTTCGATCTCGGACGGCGCGAGAGGCTTCGAGAAAAGGTACCCCTGACCCAACTCGCAGCGCAGGTCGCGCAGCATGGCGCGCTGTTCGGGCAACTCGATGCCCTCTGCCAGCGCTCGCAGGCCGAAGGTCTCGCCCAAGCGCACAATCGCGTCGGCGATGCGGTACTCGTCCGAGCCCGCTTCCACAACGCCGTCGACGAACGGCTTGGCGACCTTGATGATGTCGGCCGGGAACTGACGCAGGTACTGCAGCGAGGAGTAACCGGTGCCGAAGTCGTCGATCGCCACCTGAATTCCGAGCGTCTTGAGCTCGTTCAGGCGTCCGATCGCGGCCTCGACGTCTTCCATCAGCGCCGTCTCGGTGATCTCGAGGATCACGGTCTGCGGATCGATCCCCGTTTGCTCGATCGCCTTAGCGACATCGTCGACGATCGTGCTGTGGTCGAGCTGCCGCCCCGAAAGGTTGATCGACATTACGAGATCGGTCTGACCCGTCAGCTCCTGCCACTCGCGTCCCTGGTGGAGCGCTTCGTTCAGGATGAAGCGGCCGAGTGGAACGATCAGTCCGGTCTCCTCGGCCAGGGGGATGAAATGGAAGGGAGGAATCAGGCCGCGCTCGGGATGGTTCCAGCGGGTCAGTGCTTCAAGGCCGCAGATACTGCCGTTGTCGAGCATCACTATCGGCTGGTAGTGGATGACGAACTCGCTGGCGACGACGGCGTGCTCGAGCTCGGCCTTCAGCGCCATGCGCTCGGCAACAGCCGCCCGCATCGCGGGCTCGAAGACCTCGAAGCCGGTGCGACCGTGGCGCTTGGCGTGGAACATCGCGACCTCGGCGTTACGGAGTAACTCGGCCGCATCCTCGGCCTCGGCCTCTTCGCCCGGCGCCACGGTGGCGCTGCCGATCGACGCGTGCGCGAACACCTCATGCCGCCCAAGCAAGAGGAAGGAGCGCTCCAGCCCGGTCATGATTCGTTCGGCAACTGCTGCGGGCGACTCCGGTGGGCTCTCCTCGATCAGGACGGCCCACTCGTCGCTACCCAGGCGGGCGCAGGTGTCGTCGGTGCGGATGCTGGCGATCAGCCGGTCGGAGACGGCGCGTAAGAGCTCGTCGCCGGCGACGTGCCCGAGCGTGTCGTTAACGGTCTTGAAATCGTCGAGGTTGACGATCATCACCGAGACCGGCTCATCGCTGCGGTGGATCTTTTCCAGGGCCGCCTCGGTGCGCTCGAGGAAGTACGAGCGGTTCGGAAGCGCTGTGAGCGCGTCGAGGTGCGAACGGCGCTGGAGCTCCGTCTCGAGCTCGCGCCTCTCTTCCAGCAGATCTTTGGTTCGCTGCAGGCTTTCTAGCGCCAGCACACCTTGCGAGGCGAGACTCTTGAGCGCCGATCGAGTCCCGTCTGTCGGCGGCTTGGCGCTCTCCAAAACGAGCTCGCCGATGCGGTCATCCTGAAGCGTGAGCGGGGTCGAAGATTCGTGCCTGCGGCCGGATACGGCCTCGCCGCTGGTAGCGAACTCGAGCGTGCTTCGCCCGGAGCCGAGCAAGAGACTCGCCCTGACGTGCCCGTGCTCGCCGGCGATGGCGGTGGCGGCCTCGACTATCGCCTTGCAGACCCGGTCATGATCGCTGGCCGAGGCGAGACTGCGCATCGCGCGCCGGAGCACTAGCTCCCGTCTGGTCGCTCGCTGTTGGCGGAGAACGAGCCCTGCCAGTCGCGTGATAACCAAAGCGACAACGGCGATGGAGCAGACGACGGTGGCGAGGACATCGAGTTGCTTGGCGCCACGGGCGTTCTGCACGAAGAGCACCACCGGCGCCGTCATGGCGGCCGTCGTGAGCAAGGCCAATCGGCTTGGCGTCAGTTCTTGCTTGCTTTCGGACGCGACGCTCCCGAGTTTGCGCATGCTCGGATGCAGCGCGCAGGCGGCCAATAACGCAAAGGCGACGATCTGCTCTATGCGCATGGCCCAGGCGGCGTTCCCAATCTCGCCAAGTCTGGCGGCGGTTGCGGTGGCGACTAGAGCGATCAGGGAGCTCACGGCGAGGCAGAGCATGACCGCCGAGGGAGTCCAGGCACGCAGGCCGAGCACGAGCCGAGTCGTGAGGGCGAAAAGCGCCAGTAGCCCGAAGCAGTAGAGGACAGCCGCCACCTCTACACCTGTTGCGGTCGAGTGCGCGTCGATCTTCGGAGCAAGCAGCGTCACCCAAATCAGCAGGACTACCGCGGCGGTCGCGGCGGCTGTGTCGATCAAACTGCCCCAGTCGTGTTCGCTCGCCCTGGCTGCAACCAGCAAGAAGATTCCCCCGGCCAACGTTAGAAGCCCGGCCGTTAATAGGACGTCGCCGAAGCCGAGCTTCTGCGTCGGTTCATTAACGGCCGCCCCGAGCGCGACGAGCAGCGCTCCCGCGGCGAGTAAGTACCAGGCTGCTCCGGCCTTTGTGAAATCGACGCGAACCGCCAGCAGAATCACTGCGGCGCAAGCTAAACCGGTGATGAGAACGGGCGCGTCGCCTCCCGGCCAGAGCAGTGCGAGCAGGGTCACAGAAGCGACAAAAAAAACGCCGCAGTACGGATAACACCGCCGGGGAAGCGCGGTCACGACACCGATCATGTTTGGAATCGGGGTACGGCGCATCCCCCGAATTAGGGAGCCTAGGTTTCTATATCGCCCTGAACTACGTATAACCGAGGATTGGGGCGTTGCCGCAAGGAGCGTAAGAATAGCGGTTACGTTGGGTTTTAAAACTCGAATCAAGAAGAAGCACTCCACCGCCTGGCCGCGCTCGGCGGCGCGCTGCGTCGGCTCTCCG
>DATCCQ010000064.1:0-2398 GCA_036511185.1 Gaiellaceae bacterium | reverse complement strand
CGATCAGGTCAGGAGTCGACAAGGGCTAGCTCCTCCAGGCAGGGAAGAATCACGTCCAGCCGCCTTGCCTGCCGGCGATACCCTCGGCCTCTACCGCGGGCGCTAATGAGAACATCGGGCTCTTGGCTTTTTGCACGCGATCTTTGAAGCGATGCCGGCTCCCTGTCGATCCACGCCCGCCGGCTAAGCCGTGGATAAGAGGATTCTACTGTGTTAGAGCCGACATCAAGAAATGACGATCGTCATTTCTAGATTTACTGCTCCTCGTTTGTCCTCGAAGCAGAGCGGCGCCGGCGCCGGCGATACCCGTTTTGAGAGTCTCTAGGCGCTGATGCCGTGTCCGCCGGGCCTGACAACCTGCAGCGCCTGGCGCAGGAAAGCGTGCTCTTCGGCAGTGCCGGCAGTGACCCGAATCGCCGTGGGCGCTCCGAAGCCGTGCAGCGGCCGTACGACTACGCCCTGCTCGAGAAGTTGCTGGAAGAACGGCCGGCTGTCTGTCCCGAGATCGACGTAGAGGAAGTTCGCTACCGCCGGGCCGACGGTCTCCAGACCAAAGGCCCTGAGAATACGCCCCAGTTCGGCAACCGCGACCGCGTTGTAGGAGCGCCTGTGCTCGAGCTCGGCCTCGGCATCATCGCCGGTGAGGCTGGCGACCGCCGCTTCCTGGGCGGTCGAGCTGACGTCAAAGGCCGGACGCACCTTGGCGATCGCGGCGCAGATCTCCTTCGAGGCAACGGCGTAGCCGACACGAAGGCCCGCCAACCCGTAGATCTTGGAAAAGGAGCGCAGCACGGCCACGCGCCTGCCCCGCTTGAAGTACTCCTCGATGGCGTTGGGATAATCGGGCTCCTCGATGTACTCGAAGTAAGCCTGATCGATCACCGTCAGCAGATGCTCGGGGACGCGCTCGAAGTAGGCGTCGAGCTCCTCGCGGCTGCTCATCGTGCCGGTTGGATTGTTCGGGTTGCAGATGTAGGCAATCTTCGTTTTAGGGCCGATCTGGGCGAGCATCGCCTCCAGGTCGTAGCAGTGATCACGCAGCGGTACGGGCTTCGGCACGGCGCCCAGTTTGAGCGTGTCGAGCATGTAGCTGGCGAAGGACGGCCAGCCGAAGACAACCTCGTCGCCCGGTTCGAGTAGCGCTAGCGAGAGATAGCCGATAACTCCGTCGGCGCCGGCGCCGTGAGCGACCTCGTTGATATCGACGCCAAGCCGCTCGGCCAGCGCCGCTCGAAGCCGATAGGCGCCCCCATCCGGGTAGCGGTTGAGGCCGTACAACTGCGTCGAGAGAACCTGCCTGGCAATCGGGAAGGGCCCGAACGGGCCTTCGTTGGAGGCCAGTTTGACAACGCGCTCGATACCGAGCTCGCGCTCGACCTCTTCGATCGCCTTGCCCCCTTCGTAGGGCTCTAGCGATTCCAGAGCAGCTCGGATAAGTGGTCTGACAGTGCGGGATCGAGAGCCTCTACGCATGCCCGTACCCTATCGAGTGCGAACGAGCTTTGCTGCCCTGAAAAACACGCGGCTCAGAACCGGATCGGGGCGCCGCTGCGGCTCAGCGCCCCGCCAGTCTTCGCCCGTCTTCCGCAATACGCAGACCGGGCGGATAGGACGACATCCTCGCCATTCATAGCACCGCCGGGCTCGGATACCTATCCGCGACTGTGCGAGTTGCGGCGATGCCCGAGCCGAACTAGCGCGCTCTTCGTTTGGGCGCCACGTGCACGGGCCGCCCGAGGGCGACGAGCCCGGCCTCTTTTATCGCTTCGCTTAGGGTCGGGTGCGCCGTCATTCCCAGCGCAAGCGTCTCAATCGTTGATTTGGCGTCGATGGCCACCCGCCCAACCTCTATCAGCTCGGTCGCATGCGGGCCCACGACAACAAGGCCGAGCAGCTCGCCGTGGCGACTCTCGTGAATGGTCTTCACCCAGCCCGTCGTCTCGCTTTGCATAACAGCTCGCCCGTTCGCTACCCAGGGGAAGCGGCCGATCACGACGTCGTCTCCATAGCGCTCACGCGCCTCGGTCTCGGTCAGGCCCACCGCCGCTATCTCGGGATCGCTGTAGATCGGGCGCGGGACGGCTCGCTCAGCCACGACCGCCTCGTGCCCGGTCGCGTTCTCGGCGGCGATCTCGCCCTCGTAGAAGGCCGTATGGGCGAGCTGCCAGTGCCCCGCCACGTCGCCGGAGGCATAGATGTGCCCGACATTCGTGCGCCGCCTCTCGTCGGTCTGGATGCCGCGCTTCGGATCGAAGGAGACCCCGGCAGCCTCCAGACCGATGCCCTCGACGTTCGGCGCCCGCCCAACCGAGACGAGCATCAGATCGGCCTCGATCGTTTCGTCGTCTGCGAGCTGCACGCGGAGAGCCCCGTCCACTTCCTCGACCTTCGTGCAGGC
>DATCCQ010000063.1:0-9486 GCA_036511185.1 Gaiellaceae bacterium | reverse complement strand
CGCATGAGCGCCGCCCTCGATCGCATCTGCGAGGAAGTCAAGCCGATTCCCCTCGCGCAGGCCGAAGCGCGCGAGCAAATCTGGACGCCGGGGAAGGAAAAGCCGGCCTCCGCTACGAAACTGTGGACCCCAGGTAGTGAGGAGACGCCATGAGCCCTTTGATCCCAATGGTTATCGAGCAGACGTCGCGCGGCGAGCGCTCGTTTGACATCTACTCGCGGCTTCTCAACGAGCGGATCATCTTCTTGGGCACGCCGATCGACGATCAGATCGCCAACCTGGTGATCGCTCAATTGGTCCACCTCGAGTCCGAAGACCCGGATAAGGACATTTCCATATACATCAACTCGCCCGGGGGCTCCGTGTACGCCGGACTCGCCATTTACGACACGATGCAGTTCATCAAGCCCGACGTACAGACGACCTGCGTCGGCATCGCCATGTCGATGGGCGCGGTACTTCTGGCCGGCGGCACCAACGGCAAGCGCGCGGCGCTGCCCAACTCGAAGATCCTCATTCATCAGGTCTCGAGCGGCTTCCAGGGCCAGGCCTCGGATATCGAGATTCAGGCGCGCGAAGTGATCAACATCAAGCGCCGGCTCGAGGAGATCCTCTCGGCTCACTCCGGTCAGAAGATGGAGAAGGTCGCCAAAGACATGGAGCGCGACTACTTCATGACCTCGGAAGAGGCGACCGAGTACGGACTGATCGACCGCGTGCTGGCACACCGCTCCGCCACGCCCACGCCGAAGAAGAACGACTAGTGATCGTTGCCGCCGAAATGAGCGCTCGGCACCGGTTGGAGCTAGCCGAAACGACGATTTCGAGTTACAAGGAGTAGAAGTGGCTAGGGCAAGCGACGGAAACGAGCAGCTCCTCTGTAGCTTCTGCGGCAAGTCTCAGAGGCAGGTCAAGAAACTCATCGCCGGCCCGGGTGTTTACATCTGCGACGAGTGCATCGATCTCTGCAACGAGATCATCGACGAAGAGCTCACCGTTCCGGCCCAGCTCGATTTGGAGAACCTGCCCAAGCCCAAGGAGATCTACAGCGTTCTCAACGACTATGTCGTTAGTCAGGAGGAATCGAAGCGGACGCTGGCTGTAGCGGTCTACAATCACTACAAGCGCGTTCAGATGGTCGTCGAGGAATCCGACGTCGAGCTGCAGAAATCGAACATCCTGCTGCTCGGCCCGACCGGTTGCGGCAAGACGCTGCTGGCCCAGACGCTGGCCCGCATTCTCAATGTGCCCTTCGCCATCGCCGACGCGACCGCCTTGACCGAGGCCGGCTATGTCGGCGAGGACGTCGAGAACATCTTGCTCAAGCTGATTCAGGCCGCCGACTTCGACATCAAGAAGGCCGAGACCGGGATCATCTACATCGACGAGGTCGACAAGATCGCGCGCAAGGCCGATAACCCGTCGATCACCCGCGACGTCTCGGGCGAGGGCGTGCAGCAGGCGCTGCTCAAGATCCTCGAGGGCACAGTTGCCTCGGTGCCGCCTCAGGGCGGGCGCAAGCATCCGCACCAAGAGTTTCTCTCCATCGACACCACCAACATCCTCTTCATCTGTGGTGGAGCGTTCGCCGGCCTGGACGCCATCATCGGCCGCCGCGCCGGCAAGAATGCCGTCGGTTTCGGCGCCGATATCCGCTCCAAGAGCGATACCGAGAGCTCGGAGCTGCTCGCCGACGTGATGCCCGAGGATCTGCTCACCTTCGGCCTGATTCCCGAGTTCATCGGTCGTCTGCCGGTCATCTCGGCCGTGCATCAGCTCAAGCGCGAGGATCTGGTCAAGATCCTCACCGACCCGAAGAACGCGCTCGTCAAGCAGTACCAGCGCTTCTTCGGTTACGACGAGGTCGAGCTGGTCTTCACGGAGGACGCGCTCTGGGAGATCGCCGACAAGGCGATGGCGCGAGAGACCGGCGCGCGTGGCCTGCGCTCGATCATCGAGTCGGCTCTGCTCGACGTGATGTTCGAGCTGCCTTCGCGCAAGGACGTCTCCAAGTGCGTCATTACCAAGGAGACGATCTCCAAGGGTCAGCGCCCGACGCTGGTTACGAGCGGCGCCGCGGCCGACGAGCCCGAAGAGGAAGAGCTCGCCGAAGAGTCCGCCTAGAGCTTCGGCTCGGCGTGTCTTGAGAATTACGAAGCCGGCACATCGGCGTGCGATTTCGCTCGCTTTGGGACGGTGGGTTGAATCAGGGTGCGGCGTCAGAGCGGGCGAAGCATGACCAGCGCGACGAGTGACGGGTTCGACGCGAGCTCCTCGTGCTCGCCCGTCTCAACGAAGCCGAGTGCGCGATAGAGAGATGCGGCGGGCCGGGACGCGTCGCAATCCGTCACTGCCAGCCTCAGGCGACGAGCTCCGCATCCGCGCGCCCAGGCCGAAAGCGCCTCAGCAAGCTCCCGCCCGAGCCCTCGACGCCGCGCGCTCGGATCGACCCACATGCCCCACAGCGTCGCCGTCTCGCGCTCCGTGCCAGCGAAGAAGCCCCCTGCCATGCCAAGACACAGCTCGTTCTCGACGGCGACGAACACCGCGCCGTCCCGTCCCGAGGCGCTCTGGGCAACGCGGCTCTCCCAGAACTCAGGCGTGTAGGCCACCTCTCGCTCGACCCAGGACGAGAACGCGTACGGCGCATCCTGTAGAGCGCGCAGCCGGACATCGCGCAGCAGGACACCGTCGCCCAATCCAAGTCGCCGGATCTCCACTGATTGACCCTGGCTCAGACTCCGAACACGCGTCCCAGCGCGACCACGATCAGTGTCAGCGAGAGTGTCGAGACGCAGACGATGATCAGCGCCGCCAGAGCGCTGAAGAGGCGCCCGCTCCGCCAGCGCCCCATCAGCTCGGCGTTGCTCGACAGGCGCCAGAGGAAGAAGAGAGTGATCGGAAGCAGTATCCCGTTCACGTCCTGGATGCCCACCAGCAGAGAGAAGATCGGCAGATTCGGGATCAGCGCAACGGCGGCGCTGACCGAGATCAGGATCGTGATCGTGGCAACGAAAGCCGGCGCTTCGCGGAAGCGGCGCCCGATTCCCTTCTCCACGCCGAACGATTCCGTCAGCACGTAGGCGATGGTCACCGGCAGGATCGCCGCGGCAAGCAGGCTGGAGCCGAGCAAGCCGACGGCGAAGAGCTCCTTGGCGAAGTGGCCTGCGAAAGGTTCCAGCGCCTTGGCCGCGTCGGCGGCCGAGCTCACCTTGGTGATGCCGTGCTCATGCAGCGCGGCGGCGGTGGCGATGATCACGAAGGCGGCGACGAGGTTGGCGAAGATCGCGCCGATCGTGACGTCGAAGCGCTCGCGCCGCAGCTCCTCCGGCCGCACGCCTCGTTCCGCGATCGCCGACTGCAGGTAGAGCTGCATGAAGGGAGTGATCGTGGCGCCGACCACAGCACCAACAAGCAGTACGTACTGCGATGTGAAGTAGAAATGAGGCAGCAGAGTGCGGTGGCCGATCGTCGCCCAATGGGGATGAGCGAGCACCGCCGCGACCGGATAGGCGAAAAAGACAACCGTCAGGACGATGAAGAAGCGTTCCGCAACGCGGTATGAGCCGCGCACGAGAATCAGCCAAATCAGAGCGGCGGCAATCGGAACCGCCACCGCGCGGGGAACGCCGAGCAGTTCGCAGGCGACACCGATGCCGATGAACTCCGAGATCGTGATCGCCAGGTTGGCGAGCAGCACCGAGACCATTGCCAGTGCCGACCAGCGCACTCCGTAGTGCTCGCGAATCAGCTCGGCAAGTCCCTTGCCGCTGATCACTCCGGCCCGCGCCGCCATCTCCTGAACGACGATCAGGGCAACCGTGATCAGGACGATCAGCCAGAGCAGGTCGTAGCCGTAGCGGGCGCCTACCGAGGCGTAGGTGGCGATCGAGCCGGCCTCGTTGCCGGCGTTCGCCGAGATCAGCCCCGGGCCGAGCAAGGCGAGCACAGCGGCGATGGGAGCGAACCAGGCGCGCTTACCGAGACGGCGGCCGGCGGCCGCGCGCGGAGTGCTCTCGGGCTCACGCTCGAGCTCAGAGGATTGTTTGCTCGTCTCTCTCGCGTTCGTCACGGCCGGCTCAAACGACTCAGTCGGCTGTGAAGACGTGGACGCGACGCCGCCAGCTACGCGGGAGCGTGGCTTCGAGAACACCGTCCGCGGACACGGCGCCGAGCAGGTGCAGCTGCTCGTCGAGAACCGGCACGAGGGTCAGGTTGAAGTCGGTCATCAACCGGGCCAGCTCGCCGAGGCCGGTGTCGACCGAGACGGTTGGGGGCGTGAAACTGACCGTCTGCGCGAGCGACAGCTTCGCTTCCATGCGCAGGAGATCGGCCAGCGGGATCGCCGCCTCCAGACGCTTCTCGCCGTCGAGCAGATATACCCAGCTCGCCACCTCGCTGGGAGCGCTGCTGGAGCGCACCGCCTCGATGGCGTCGCCGACGCGGGCACCCTGGCCGACGCTGACGACGTCGGTCGTCATCAGTCCGCCGGCGGTTGCGGCGCCGTAGCCGAGCGCCTCTTCGACGCTCTCGCGCTCGCCGGCGGGAAGCAGCTCGAGCAGCGCCTCGCGCCGTTTATCCGGCAGCTCGCGGATGAAGCCGCTTGCGTTGTCGGCGCCCATCCGCGCGATGAT
The DNA here is from genome assembly GCA_036511185.1 of Gaiellaceae bacterium. Taxonomy (GTDB): domain Bacteria; phylum Actinomycetota; class Thermoleophilia; order Gaiellales; family Gaiellaceae; genus Fen-549. Next base: position 4,852 of record DATCCQ010000063.1, on the reverse strand, counting down.
CTGCGCCAGATCCTGATCGGAGCGAGTCTCGGCGAACTGACGCCGGTGGTGCGTGTCGAGCTGCTGAAAGAGGTCGGCCTCACGCTCGCGGTCGACGCGCACGGCGCTGATGATTTCCTCGGCTTCGCCGCTCGAGGCATCCTCGACCAGGTCGGCGAGCTGTGCCGGATGCAGCCGCTCCAATTTCGGATGTGGACTGCGCAGGCGCAGCGTCGGTACGTGCGCGGTGAAGGGCTCGACGTCTTTCCAGTCCAGCATGCTGCGGCTCTCGATCCGGCGTCCGAGTCTTCTGGGAAGTAAACGGCGCAGGAAGGCGCGTGCGCTCACATCGATGCCGGCGAGCCGGTAGCTGCCGTCGACGAAGGCCAGCTCGATCTCGTTGGCCCGCACCAGGCGAGCGCCGTCGACGTTGATCAACTGCCGGTCGAGCAGGTCTTTCCGGAGGAGGATTTCCTGCTCTTGGCGGTGGAAGTGATCGAGATCGAGGCGGCTTGAGCGAAGCGCGACTTCCGCCGCGTCGATCGACTCGATCTCGGCGGCGGGAACGAAGACCGGTCGGCCGGCCAGCTCGGCGAGAGCGCCGGAGAGCGGGGGATAATCGTCGCCGTTCAGGCGCACGATCAGGTCGATCACGCGCCCGAGCCGCTCGCCGTCGCGGTCGCGTAGGGCGCAGGGAACGATCTGGCTAAGGTTGAGGTAGTGCATCTCGCGCTTACGCTTGGTTTCTAACAGCTTTTGTCCGCAGCGACAGCTGCGCGAACACTCGCCTTGGCCGCGGGGCGAAGGAACGAAGACACTGACTCGGCGAAGAATGGGCGCGCCGCCGGGTCAGATTCGCTACAGAATCGGCCCGGCTGAGGCCGCCCCTCGCGGCTTTGGGGAGGTACTTTTTCGCGACCCCTTGGGTGGCGGGCGAGTAAGGCGGTGCCTGCCGAGCACCCAGCCGACCGGTCCAAGCCCCGTCCTCCGTAGAATCCAATCCAATGGAACCGCTCTACAAGCCCGCAGGCGTCGAGGAGCGCTGGCAGAAGACCTGGGAAGAGGAGGGTCTTTACAACGCCGACCCCGATCTCTCGCGGCCGACTTTCGTCGATGCTCATCCGCCGCCCAACGTCACCGGCGAGCTGCACATAGGCCACGCCCTCCAGCTGGCCCTGGGCGATTCCATCGTGCGCATGAAGCGCATGCAGGGCTTCAACGTGCTCTTCCAGCCCGGTTACGACCATGCCGGCATCTCGACTCAGAACGCGGTCGAGAAGTACCTCGCGACGCAAGGCAAGACGCGCCAGGAGCTGGGACGCGAAGCCTTCGAGGCACGCGTCTGGGAGTGGCTGCACGAGTACGGCCTCAAGATCATGACCCAGTTCCGGCGCCTCGGCGCCTCGCTCGACTACCGGCGCGAGCGCTTCACCATGGACGAGGGCTACACCAAGGCGGTGCTGCGCTTCTTCGTCCACCTCTACCGCAAGGGCTGGATCTACCGCGACATCCGGATCATCAACTGGTGCCCTTTCCACCAGACTTCTCTATCCGATCTCGAGCTCACGCACATCGACGCGACCGACGAGCTGGTCACGATCCGCTACCCGCTCGCCGACGGATCGGGCGACATTGCCATCGCCACCGTACGCCCGGCCACGATCCCCGCCGACGCCGCCGTAGCCGTTCACCCGAGCGACGAGCGCTACAAGCATCTCATCGGTAAAGAGGTCGTCGTTCCCCTCGTCGACCGGCGCGTGCCGGTGATCGCCGACAGGCACGTCGATCCCGAGTTCGGCACCGGGGCGCTCAAGATCACGCCCGGCCACGATCCGATCGACTTCGAGATCGGGCGGGCGCACAAGCTGCCCGAACTAACGGTGATCGGCCCTGACGGGCTGATGAACGACCAGGTGTCCGGGCTCGAAGGCCTGACGCAGCAGGAGGCAAGCGAGCGCATCCTCAAGTGGTGTGAAGATCGCGGTCATCTCATCTCGCGCGAGCCTTTCCGTCACGCGGTAGCTCTCTGCGAGCGCTGCGAGACACGCATCGAGCCCCGTATCTCACTGCAGTGGTGGTGCTCGATGGATGAACTGAAGAAGCCGGCGCTGGAGGCACTGCGCGAAGGGCGCGTTCGCTTCCATCCCGAGTCGCAACATCGCTTTGCGATCGAGTCGCTCGAAGAGGCGCCCGATTGGTGCATCTCCAGACAGCTCTGGTGGGGCCATCAGCTTCCCATCTGGGAGTGCCCGAGTGGTCACCTGACGGTCGAGGAGACGCCGCCCGAAGCCTGTGTGGAGTGCGGCTCGACGAGGCTGACGCGTAGCGAAGACGTGCTCGATACCTGGTTCTCCTCGGCGCTTTGGCCGTTTGCCACGCTCGGCTGGCCCGACGACACAGACGATCTGCGCGCCTTCTACCCCGGCAACCTGCAGACCACCGCGCGCGAGATCATTCGCCTCTGGGAAAACAGGATGATCTTCGCCGGGCTGGAGCTGCTCGGCGAGGTGCCCTTCCGCGACGTGGTCATCCACTCCACCGTGCTGGCCACCGACGGCCGGCGCATGTCAAAGAGCCTCGGTACCGGCATCGACCCGCTCGAGGTGATCGCCGAGCACGGTGCCGACGCGGTGCGCTACGGCCTGCTCAAGATGTCCTCTACCCAGGACGTGCGCTTCTCCTACGGTGCCGTCGAGGAAGGTCGCAAGCTCGCCAACAAGCTCTGGAACGTCTCTCGCCTGATTCTTGCCAACGTCGGCGACGCCGAGCCCGACGCGCGTCCCAGCGAGGTTGCCGAGCGCTGGATCCTGGCCCGGCTCGAGGCGACCCGCAGCGAGATCGAGGAATGCTTCGCAGCCTTCGACTACGCGGGGGTCGTGACGCGGCTCTACCACGCCACCTTCGACGAGTTCTGCGACTGGTACGCCGAGTCGATCAAGCCGCGCCTCTACACCGGCGATGAGGATGCTCGCTCGACGGCTCTGGCGGCGCTCGAGCGCTTGCTCGCGCTGCTGCATCCGGTCATGCCGCACGTGACCGAGGAGATCTGGTCGAACCTGCCTGCGCGCAAGGACCGACTGATCGTTTCGCCCTGGCCCAAGGCCGACGCCGGCTATGCGGAGGACGCAAACGCGCTGGAGCGGATTCAGGACGCCGCCTCGATCTTCCGCCGCAGCGGCTTGCGCGTGAGTCTCACAGGCGACGAGGAGCGCATTTTCCAGGCGGTCGTCAAGCCCGAGCGAATGAAGGTCGAGACGGTAAGCATCGAGGCCGAGACCGGGCGTCTGCGGGCGGAGATCGCCCGTTGCGAGAAGATGCTCTCCAACCCGAAGTTCGTCGAGCGCGCCCGGCCGGAAGTCGTCGAGGCCGAGCGCGAGAAGCTCGCCCGCTACAGGCGTGAGCTCGATGCCCTCTCCGGCTGATCCGAACTCAGGCCCAAACGTAGCCTGGTTGAGCTCTCTCAGCCCCTGGCCCGAGCGCTTCGGTCTGGAGACGATGAAAGAGCTGCTCGAGCAGCTCGAGCATCCAGAGCGCGCTTTCCGCTCGGTGCACGTGGTCGGCACGAACGGCAAGACAACGACGACGAAACGGATCGAGGCTCTGCTCGGGCGCGAGGGAGTGCCGAGCGGCGCCACCATCTCGCCGCACGTGCGCGGCTGGGCCGAGCGAATCAGTGTGAACGGCGCCGAGGCCGATCTCGAGCGGGCGCTGGCCCGCGTACGCGCGGCCGCGGAGAGTCTGCAGGCCACCCAGTTCGAGGTCATTACAGCGGCCGCCTTCGCGGAGTTCGCCGCCGCTGGGGTCGAAGTTGCCGCAGTCGAGGCCGGTCTTGGCGGTCGTTATGACGCGACCAACGTGATTGCGAGCGAGGTTGTGGTGCTCACGAACGTCGCACTTGAGCACACCCAGTGGCTTGGTGCGACACGCGAGCAGATAGCGCGCGAGAAGCTGGCCGTGATCACGCCCGGCGCCAAGGTAGTACTGGGCGAGGAGGAATGGGAATCTCTGGCGCGCGAGGCGGGTGCCGGCTCGGTCTCGGTCGTCGCTTCCGAAGAGCTTTCACGCAAGGCGGTCGAGCTCGTGCTTGGACGAGCGGTTGAGGCAGAGACGGCAGAGGCGAAGATTTCGGGCCGTCTCGAATGGCAGAGTGCGCGCGAGCTCTGGGATGGCGCCCATAATCCGGCCGGTGTCGCCTGGCTAGTGGAGCACCTGCCCCGTGGTCGTTGGACGCTTGTTTGCTCGATCCTCGCCGACAAGGATGTCGACTCGATGCTCGAGGCCCTGGCGCCACTTGCTAGCACCATCGTGGTGACGAGCTCTTCGAGCCCGCGAGCACTTCCCGCGGCCGAGCTTGCGGCGCGTGCAGAGGGTCTCTTCGAGACGATCGAAAAGGTCGACGATCCTGCCCAAGCGCTTGCCCGAGGACGGGAACTAAGCGCGCCCGGCGGACGCCTTCTCGTTACCGGTTCGCTCTATCTTCTTGCCGATCTTGCGTCGATAGAGGAAGCTGTGAGGAAATGAAGAACGCAAGCCATGGCTTAACCGCATTTTTCGTTTTATTAGTCGTAGTCGCCGTGGTCCTCGGTACTGCATTCGGAATCGGATACTTCGTAGGCAAACTGATCGTATGACGAACTCATTTCTCGCCCCTCTATCTGTTGCCTCGCTGAGCAGTTTTTTCAGCTCGAACCTCTGGGACGTGATCAGGAATCTGTCCTTCTTCTTTATCGCCGTCCTCTGGCTCGCGGTCGCTTACTGGGTTAACAAGGATGCTCGTCGGCGCATCGAGGATCCGTGGCTGATCGGGACCTCGACTGCGCTTGCGCTCCTCTTCCCGTTTTTCGGCGCGGTTATCTACATGCTCTTCAGACCG
>DATCCQ010000062.1:0-17527 GCA_036511185.1 Gaiellaceae bacterium | reverse complement strand
CTGAGCCGCGAGCGCCTGCTGAGCCGCGAGCGCCTGCTGGGCCAACAGCTTCTGCTGGGCCTTCTTGCGCAGGGCGATTTGGTGCTTTCGCCTGACGAGCTGGGCGCGGTAGACGGTCCAGCGCTTCTGAACGATCGCTCTGATCTCGACTGCGTCTCTGTGCAGCTTCTGCTCGCGAGCGTTCAAGGCGAGGATACGGGGATCGGTCTTGGCTTCCGGTGCGCTCACCCAGGGCCTGGCGGCGATGATCGCCCAGGACAGGAAGAAAACGACGATCGCCAGTGTGATCGCGTAGACGCGTCCGAGATAACTAGTCATCGTGGCTTCCTCCTGATGGTGCTTGGGCGTGGTCGTCACTCTCGTGCGCGGCCGCTTGCCTAGTTACAGTGCGAGTGGTAGCCGGCTTCGGCTTCGGAGCAACGACGCGCGCGATCGGCGCCGGCGCCGGCGCGACTGAAGTCACGGGCGCGGGCGTGTAGACGCGCGTAGCCACTTGCACCGGCTGGGGCTTTTTCAGCTTCGGCAGCGCCGGTAGCTTCGGCGGCTTCTGCGCAAGCGCCTTTCGTAATGAAATCTCGAGTGCGTTCAATTGACGCCTGCGCGCTGCGACGGCGGCGTCGACATCCTTGGTCGAGGCCTCTCGCGCTTTCACGCCGAGCTCGGTGGTTCGAGTCAGGGCGAAGGTGCCGAGCGCCGAGCCGACGGCGATCAGCACTGCCAATACGAGGACGTGACTCTTTCTCATTCGGGATCGCCTCCCATTGCTTGATTCGACAATACGAACCTACCCTCGAAGGACTTAGCTGAGGGCCAAGCCGAGGCAAGCGTTCGCCTGGAAAGAAGAAAGATTCGGTAAAGACCCTTTTCTAGCGCTGGGCGTAGCTCGCGCCACCTACGGGCCGGTTAGTCGTCGTGCTCGCCCTGGTGCCCGGTGCGAGGTGGCGGCTGTTGAACCGTGACCGTGGAGGTGGTGAGGGTCGTGACCGTAGTAGATGTTGTAACCGTGGTGGGGTTGGTGGCGGGGTTTTCGGGAAGCTCGCTCTCGGCCTGCATCAGGCGGGCCGGAGTGAGCTGCCCGACCGGGTCGTTTCTCGGTTGGGCGTATCCGAGCAGCGCCAGGTTCGCTCCCAGTATCAACCCCGCGACGAGCGCGAATAGCGCCGCGACGAGCCAGAAGCGCGCCGCGAAGGAGCCAAGGCCGCCGCGTTTTCGCTCAGCTGACAAGCTCTCCACTCTCCGCGTCGAAAACGGCGATCGCGGCCATTGGGCAGTCTACGGCCGCTTTCAGCACTCGCTTGTCGTCGGTCTCGGGCACGAGCAGTGCGGCCGTGCCGGAGTCGTCGAGCCTGAAGATCTCGGGCGCGTCGTCGACGCACGAGCCAAACCCGCTGCAGAGGTCGCTATCGATATCGACTCGGAACATCCTGTTCTCCTTCCGTAAGTGGAGCCAGAGTGCGCCACGTCGTCGCTGCGGCGACCGACGCAATTGCCCCCAGGTAGATGGCCATAGCCCAGGCGCGGCGGCTGTCGGTGCCCGACAAAAGCCCGTGCGCCGTTCCGCCCACGAAGAGAGCGTAGGTGGCCCAGTGCAACCGACGCCAGTTTTTGAAGCCGATTCTTTTACGAATCGAGAATGACGCGTAGACGATCACCATCAGCTCGGCTGTGAGCACGCCGATCGACACCCAGTAGGGACGATAGGGCGAGAGCCCCGGGATGAACAGCGCCTGTACCGGCATGCGCACCGTCTTGTCGAGCGCGAGCGCCGTCGCGTGAATGACCAGCGCTCCCAGCCCGAGCGCGGCGAGTGTCCGGTGCGTGTCGATCGCCACCACCTGCCTGAAGCGGGTGCCGAACGGCCGCGATTTGACGACGATTCCGGCCAGCACCGACAGCGTCAGCAGGATGTAGGCCGTGAGGCCGCTGGCGCGCGCGAGAATCCAAAAGGTCGGGTCGTGCTTCATGGCTACTTAGCGGATGTTCCCAGAAAGGGGCGCCGAACGCACGTTGCCCCTCTACAACCCGCCGACCAGGCGGGTGCGCCCGTCCGCGCAGACGAGTAGAGCGGGGACACCGGCAGCCGCCGCCTCCTGCTCGCCGGCCAGGAATAGTGTTTTAGCCAGGACGTCGGCCTCGATCGCCGTCGAGGCGACAACGGTCACACGCAGCAGGTCGGTTTGGGCGGGACGGCCGGTCGCCGGGTCGATCAGGTGATGGCGCTCCTCGTCGCCCCGGCGCCAATGTCGCCGGTCGCGTCCAGAGGTGGCGATGGCGCCGCGAGTCAGCTCGAGCGTCGGCCCATCCTCGACGCCGATCGGCCAGGGCTTGTCGCCGCGCACCGCGAGATCGCCGCCCGCGTTCACCACGCATGGTCCTACCACCGCAAGAATCTCGATCGCGCGGTCGACTGCGTAACCCTTACCGATGCCGCCGAGATCGATGTGAAAGCCCGGTTCGATCTCGATCCAGCCCGTCGCGGGGTCAATCGTCACGCGCCCGCCGCAGCGAGCAGCGCCTTGCAGGCTATCGGCCGCGGCCTCGGCCGCGGCGTCGGCCGCGGCGTCGGGCGCGACCTGCTCGAAGGAGCGGTCGTAACCGGCCTGCGCGAGCGCGTCGTATACGGTCGGATCGAAGCGTCCGCCGCTACTTTCTCGGGCCTCCAGCGCCAGCCCGACCACTCGCTCGAGGTCGGGCGGCGCCAGGATGCGCCCGTCGCGATTTAGCTGCGAGAGCTCCGAATCGGGCCGGAAGCGCGAGAGCATGGCTTCGAGCCGCTCGAACTCTTCTTCTACCGCACGGAAAGCGGACTGCGCCTGCTCCGCGGCGTCGGCGTCGAGCAGTAGCTCGATCACCGTCCCCATGGCCCGGAACTCGTGCCTGAACCGCGGCTCAGACAGACCACCCGCCGCGCTGTCGGGCGCGGCCGGGTGGTGAACTGCTTCGTGCTGAGCCGAGTGGTCAGGCATCGCTAGCCTCCACCGTTACCGCCCTGGCCCGTGCTCGCCGCCTGGATTTGTGTGACGGACGGCGACACGCCGGGAACCTGCGGAGCGACGGCCGGCTTGGAGCTGGTCGAGTGGGTGACAGGTGTTGCGCCGGTGACCTTCACGATCACCGAAGGACCGGCTGGTGCCGTGACGAGTTGAGCCTGCTGCTGAGCCGTCAGGCTGCCCTTCTGCCTCACGAGCGCCGAGCGATACGCGGCCCAGCGCTTGTTCAGTGTTTGCTGAGCGGCCAACGCCCGGTTCTGTGTCTTCTGCTCCCGGGCCTGGAGGGCGGCCAGGCGCGGATCCGCCGCTGCGCCCGACGATACCCACGGCTTGGCCGCCAGAACGGCCCAGAGGATGAAGAAGACAACAAGCGCCAGGGCCACTGCCCAGAAACGTGCGACGGCGTTAGTCACCGTTACCACCTCCCTCGTCACCGAAGTGGCCGACCGAGGGTGTGAAGGGCGCCGCGTTTGCGGCCCCGGTCACGTTCACGACGACCGGGTGTGGCGCAACAAAGGGAACGCGTCCACCGTTAACGGACGGAGGGCGCTGTGTCAGAGCTGCGTTGATTGCCGCATTCGCGGTACTCAATCGTTGGTTGCCCTGAGCGACCAAGGTGCTCACGTTGTTTGTCGATGCCGAGGCTGGCCCGAGCGACGTCGATTGCGTCGCGGCGTATGTTCCGAGCGCTACCGCGATAGCCACGACCAGCGCCGCTATCAGCACGTAGATCTTTCTCATTTTGGCCACCTCCTAGGTAATCGCAATACTTTCGATACACACACCCTGCTCCTAATGGCGCAAGATCATGCCCAGGGATGTGTAATGGAGCGCTCGAATATGGAAAAGATTCCGTAAAGACCCTGCAGCCGGCGTGGCGATCGCGACGTCGGTCGACAGGAAACCAATGAAAATCCTGGTCGTAGAGGACGAAAAGACGATCGCCGAGCCGCTCCTGGCGGGGCTCGAGCGCGAGGGCTTCGAGACCGAGTGGGCGTCTACCGGCGAGCAGGCACTGGCAGCGGCCGGGTCGGCCGGCGACGAGCCGGACGTCGTTCTACTCGATCTGCGCCTGCCTGACATCGACGGCTATACGGTTTGCCGGCGCCTGCGCGAGCGCTCACGGGTGCCGATCATCATCGTCAGCGCCCGCGGCGAGGAGGCCGATCGCGTCATCGGGCTGGAGCTCGGCGCCGACGACTACATGGTCAAGCCCTTCGGCCTGCGCGAGCTGGTGGCCCGCATTCGCGCCGTCAGCCGCCGCTCGGGACCGCAACCACCGGTCGACGGGCGCCTCGAGGTGGGCGATCTGCTTGTGGACACGCGTGCGCGAAAAGCTCTGCTCGGCGAGCGCGAGCTCAAGCTGACGGCCAAGGAGTTCGATCTGCTGGCGGCGCTCGCCGCCGACCCGGGGGCCGCTGTGACCCGGCGCGCCCTGTTCGAGAAAGTCTGGGAGTCGCGCTGGTTCGGATCGACCAAGACGATCGACGTGCACGTCTCCTCGCTCAGACACAAGCTCGGCGACCCAGGCTGGATCGAAACGGTGCGCGGCGTCGGCTTCAGGTTGCGGGCGCCAGAGTGACCAAGAGGCTGCTTTTCAGCTATCTCGGCCTGGCCTTGCTCACTCTGGTGGTGCTCGAGATCCCGCTCGGCATCGTCAACGGTCGCAATGAGAGCCGCGATCTCGAATCAAAGGTCCAGAACGACGCTATCTCCTTCGCCTCCGTCGCCGAGGACATCCTCGAGCGGGGCCCTAATCCACAGGCCTCTGCTCTTCGGGCGCTAACGATCTCGGCGCTTGCCTACAGCAAGAACGGAGGTCGCGTCGTGATCGTTAACAAGCGCGGCGTGGCGATCATCGACACCAAGCCGCTCGCGGGCGCTCCGCAGAACTTCTCAAACCGTCCAGAGATCGCGGCCGCGCTGCTCGGAAAGCCGCTGCCGCCGGGAACGCGCTACTCGAAGACGCTGCACCAGACCCTGCTCTACGTGGCCGTGCCCACATTCGCCGTTTCGGCCTCAGCGAAACCGAGTGTCTCCGGGGCCGTGCGCATCACCTATTCAACCTCGACCGTCGAAGCCCGCGTTTGGCGTTACTGGCTGTTTCTGCTCGCAATCGGCGGGACGGTGCTTGCGGCGGCCGCGGTCGTGGGCTATCGCTTTGCCCGTTGGGTCTCTTCGCCGCTGGCGCACCTCGAGGCCGCCGCGGCTGTCGCCGGCGAGGGCGATCTCAGCACGCGCGCCGACGAACAGGCCGGGCCGCCCGAGGTGCGCTCGCTGGCCTCCACCTTCAACCAGATGGTCGGCGAGCTGGAGCAACTCGTCAGCTCGCAGGAGGATTTCGTCGCCGATGCCTCGCACCAGCTGCGAACGCCGCTGACCGCGCTCAGACTGCGCCTGGAGATGGTCGGCGGCGAGGTGAGCAAGGCGGGGCAGGCCGATCTCGAGCGGGCGCTGGAGGAGGTGGAGCGGCTCTCTCGCCTGGTTGACGGCCTGCTTGCGCTGGCCCGCGCCGAGGTATCGCCGGTCGAGCCGGTAGATCTGGTCAAGCTCGTCGACGATCGCATCCAGGCCTGGTCGGCGCTGGCCGCCGAGCAGGGAGTGAAGTTGGAGGCGGACGTGACGGGCAGGGCGCTGGTCGGCGCCGATCGCCTCGGCCAGGCGCTTGAGAACCTGCTTTCGAATGCACTAACCGTCTCGCCGCGCGGGGGCACCGTGTCGATCAACGGCTCAGCCGGCGAGCTGCACGTGATCGACCAGGGACCGGGCCTGAATGCCGAGGAGCGCGAGCGCGCCTTCGATCGCTTCTGGCGCGGCGGCAAGTCCGGGACCGGCTCGGGGCTGGGCCTGGCCATCGTCAAGCGCCTGGTCGAGATCGACGGAGGCACGGTTGAGTTGCGCGCGGCGCCTGAGGGCGGTCTCGACGCGGTCATCCAGCTGCACCCGGCCTGATCAGCGCCTAGAGCTCACTTCAAATGAAGCACTCCACCGCCTGACCGCGCTCGGCGGCGCGCGTGCGCCCGCCTCAGTCGCGCCCGTAGCTTCCGGCTACGAACGCTCCCTGCGTCCTAGCATCGCATCCACCGATCGCACCCAGTCGGCGGGTCGTCAATTGAAACGAGCTCTTAGGACCGGACCGTCCGGACCTCGGTCCTATACTCGGTCACACTGCCTCAGAGAACGAAAACCAGTGCTCTTCCGGTCGGTTTCGCCGGCTCCGCTAAACCGGAGAGCTGGCCCCGTCCCCGCATCTTTGCCGGGCCCGAAAAGCTGCGCCGCAGCCTGCGCGATCTGCCCGGCGTGGGGGTGACGCTCGAGCGCTCGCTGGCGGGGCTGGGGCTGCGTAGCGCGGGCGACCTGCTCATGTATCGGCCCTTCCGCTACGAGCCCGCGGCGCCCGAGCGCTCCATCGCTGAGCTGATGATCGGGGAAGAGGCGACGATCGAGGGCCAGGTGCGCCAGGTGGGCGCGCGCCGCTCGGGCCGGCGGCTGACGCTGGTCGAGGCGCTCGTCACGGACGGGACGGATGAGCTGCCCTGCGTCTGGTTCAACCAGACCTGGCTGGTGGAGAAGCTCCTGCCGGGCACGCATCTACGGATGCGCGGACAGCTGCGGCGCGGCTCCTTCGCGGTCAAGGCCTACGACCTGGGTGAGCCCCGCGCGACCGCCGACAACGCGCCCGTTTACCCGGCCAGCGAGGAGGTCTCGCTCAAGCGCCTGCGCGGACTGGTGGAACGCGTCCTGCCGCTCGCCCGCGAGCTGCCCGACCCACTTCCAGCTTCGCTCACTGCCCGGCTCAACCTACCCTTTCGCTCCGACGCGCTCTTTGCCCTACACCGCCCCGAGCGCCAGGGCCAGGGCGAGCAGGGAAGAAGGCGCCTGGCTTTCGACGAGCTGCTGCTCTTCCAGCTCGCTCTGGCGCGCATCGCCCGCGACCGAGACAGCTCCGAGGCGCCCGCGCTCGGCGCGCCCGGCCCGCTGATCGAGAAATACCTGGCCGCGCTGCCCTTCCAGCTGACCAAACATCAGCGCTCTGCGATTGCCGAGATCGACCGCGACCTGGCCGGCTCTCGCCCGATGCAGCGCCTGCTACAGGGCGACGTCGGCTCGGGCAAGACTGTGGTTGCCCTGTACGCGCTGCTGCGCGCGGTCGAGGCCGGCTACCAGGGCGCCCTGATGGCGCCCACCGAGACCCTGGCCGAGCAACACTTCCTGACCGTCGAGGAGATCTGCCGCGACCTCAAGGTGGAGTGCCTGCTGCTCACCAGCGCTCTGCCGGCCAAGGAGCACGAGGCGGCGCGGGCACGTATCGCAAGCGGTGAGGCGCAGATCGCCATCGGCACCCACGCCCTGATCCAGAAGGAGGTGCAGTTCCAGCGGCTGGCCGTCGCGGTGGTCGACGAGCAGCACCGCTTTGGCGTCGAGCAGCGAACCGCGCTTTCCGAGGGCCACTCGCCGCACGTCCTACACATGAGCGCGACGCCGATTCCGCGCACGCTGGCTCTCACGCTCTACGGCGACCTGGAGGTGAGCGAGATCGCCGCCCCGCCGGCGGCGCGCAAGCCGGTGATCACCAGCTGGGTCTTCGAGGATCGCAGCGCCGAGGCCTACCGCAGGTTGCGCAAGCACCTGGACGCCGGGCGCCAGGTCTACGTCGTCTGCCCGCTGGTGGACGACGCGGCCGGCCAGGCGCGCGCCGCCGAGCAGGAGGCCGAACGGCTGATGAAGGGAGAGCTGGCCGGCTACCGCATCGGCTGCATGCACGGGCGCCTGCGCCCGGCCGAGCGACGCCAGATCATGGCCGCCTTCAAGCAGCGCGAGCTGGACGTGCTGGTCGCCACGACTGTGATCGAGGTGGGGGTGGACGTTCCCAACGCGACCGTGATGATCATCCAGGAGGCCGACCGCTTCGGGCTGGCGCAGCTGCACCAGCTGCGCGGCCGGGTGGGACGAGGCGCCGAGCAGTCCTACTGCCTGCTCGTCTCGCGCCCCAAGGAGGAGCTGAGCGAGCCGGCGCAGCGGCGGCTAGAGGCGCTGGTAAAGACCTCCGACGGCTTCGAGCTGGCCGAGGTCGACCTGGAGATCCGCGGCGAAGGGCAATTCTTCGGCGCCCGGCAATCGGGTCTCTCGGACTTCCGCTTCACCCGCCTGCGCGCTGACCGCACCCTGCTCGAGCAAGCCCGCGCCGCCGCCCGCGAGCTGGCGCCCGGTCTGGCCGGGACGCCGCTGGAAAAAGAGTTGGAAGAGCGCTTCGCCGAGCTGGAGCTGGGCGAGCTGGTCTGAACGCGCTCACGCCTTTTTCGCCCTCGCGGTCACTCTTTCGCGGTTGTCGGGGCGCTCGCGGTCATTTAGGTTACGTGTGCAGCCGCATGTTCCGCCGCCCAGCTCGGAGACGGCGGCATCGGGCTCAGCCTGACTCCGGCCGGGGTGGTCGGACTGCCATAGCCTTCACGGTGCGATAATCATTAGTTCGGCGGGGCCGTCTCCGGGTAGCCCCGCCGTTACTGCTTCAGCTCGACGCGGCTGCCAGCGAAAGGCGAGGATACGGGCATGCGCATCATCGCCGGCGATCGAAAAGGGGCCAAGATCTTCGCCCCCAAGGGGCGCTCGACCAGGCCCACCGGCGACCGCGTGCGCGAGGCGGCCTTTTGCCTGATCGGCCCTGTGGACGGCGCCACGATGCTCGATCTCTTCGCCGGCTCGGGCGCGATGGGGCTGGAGGCACTCTCGCGCGGCGCGACGCGCGCCGTCTTCGTCGAGTCCGATCGCGACGCCTGTCGAGTGATCGAGCGCAACCTGGCCAAGCTCGAGCTACGCGGTGCCGAGATCGTCTGCGCCGATGTCCGTCGTGCGCTCCTTACCAATGCGGCCGCGGGTAGGCGATACGATCTGATCCTGGTCGATCCGCCTTACGAGGAATATCTCCAGATGCAAAAGACACTCGCCCTCTACCTTCCCCGCCTGCTCAAGGCTGACGGCGTGGTTGTGGTCGAGACAGATAGCCGCCTCGAGCCCGAGCTACCGCTCGAGTTGCGCACCAGTAGAAGCTACGGATCGGCCCGCCTGACCGTCTATGACGGCGTTCACGACGGAAAAAGCTCGTGACGGAGATGAAGCCCATCACCGCGATCTGCCCGGGCAGCTATGACCCGGTCACCAACGGCCATCTGGACATCATCCAGCGCGCCGCGAAGGTCTTCGATCACATCATCGTGGGCGTCGTCGTAGAGCCCCATCACAAGCAAACGACCTTCACGGTCGAGGAGCGGATCGCCTTTCTCGAGGAGGCGCTGGCCGGTGCCGACAACATCACTGTCGAGGCCTTCAGCGATCTGGTTGTGGATTTCGCCAAACGTTGCGGCGCGCGCGCGATGGTCAAGGGACTGCGCGCTATCTCCGACTTCGAATGGGAGTTCCAGATGGGCCACCTGAACCGGACGCTCGCGCCCGAGCTGGAGACCGTCTACGTGATGGCGGGGCCCAATTACAGCTTCGTATCTTCGAGCGGCGTCAAGGAGATAGCCTCCTTCGGCGGTGACGTCTCGGAGTTCGTACCGCCGGCGGTCGCCAAGCGCTGCCACGAGATCTTCGGCAACGGAGGGCCAGACGCGTGACATTGCCGGCGCGTGGGTCGGGATGGATTCCTGCGGCACTCGCCTCAGGCGAGATTAGGAAACGTTTGCCACTACTTAGTAAGCTGAGCAGGAGATCGGCGCTCGCGCAGGAAGAAACGCAGCAGTCAAGGCGCGGGTAAACTTCTCGGAGACGGATAACCATGGACATTCTCGTCCTCATAGACAAGCTCGATGATCTCGTTCACAACGCCAAGCAGGTGCCTCTAACCGACCAGGTGCGCATCGATCGCGAGGAGATCTACGACGTCCTCGATCAGATGCGCGCGACGATTCCCGAAGAGCTGAAGCGGGCGCGCTGGATCGTCAAGGAGCGCCAGGACATGCTCGCCGAGGCCAACCGCGAATCCGACCGCATCACCGGTGAGGCGCGCGAACAGGCTGTTGTGCAGGCCTCTCAAACCGAGATCGTGAAGATTGCCGAGCACCAGGCCACAGAGATCGTCGAAGAGGCACGCCGCCAGGCGCGTCAGACCAGGCTCGAGATGGAAGACTGGGCCGACTCGATTCTCTCGACGCTCGAGGTCAACCTCGACAAGTTCCTCACCGCGGTCAAGCGCGGGCGCGACCGCCTGCACGAGCGCTCGCAGGAATCGGTCGTCGCCGGCATCCCGCCGCTCGACGAGCCCGACAGCTACCAGTAGCCGCCGGCACACAGCTTGGCGCTGCGAGCACGCGGTTGCTCTCGCCTGGCTGTCGCGCGCGACCGTCGATTTCGTCTTGACCCTCACGTTACGGCAAGCTTCATGCTGGCTTCGACATGGAAGGAAAGAGCGACAACCTGCTTCCGATCGGACGCTTTGCGTTCCTCAGCAGCCTGAGCCGCCGAGCTCTGCGCTTCTACGACGAGCGTGAGCTGCTCAAGCCGGCCTTCGTCGACGACTGGACGGGCTACCGCTACTACTCGCCCGAGCAGCTGGTCGCGGCCGATTCGATTCGAGAACTACGCTCGATCGATCTGCCGCTCGACGAGGTAGCTCTGGTTTTGGCGGATCCCGCCCGGCTGGATGAGCTGCTCGACCGCCAGGAGGCGAGGCTGCGTGAGCGCGCCGCCGAGTCCGAGCGGGCTCTCGCTCTCCTTCACAAGCTGCGCGAGAAGAAGGAGAAGCCAATGCCAGTATCTGTCGAACTTCGCGACCTGCCCGCGCAACGGGCGGCCTGCGTGGAGATGCACACAGCGCTCGACCGGATCGGTCCCGACTGCCAAAAGGCCTTCGGTCGCTTGATGGGGGCGCTCGGCGCGGCCGCCGTTTCGCCGACCGGTCCGAGCCTGATCGGCTACCCGGAAGAGGAGTTCGATCCCGAGGCCTTCCTCGCTTTCATCGGCTTTCCGGTTGCCAGTGACCTGCCGGCGGAGTCCGGGCTGAAGATGGTCGACTTCGCGGGCGGGAAGGCCGCCGTTGGGACGGTGGTGGGACCATACGACGGCCTCTCTCAAGGCTGGCGCGACGTGCACGGCTGGGTCGGCGAGCAGGGGCTGAAGATCTCGGCGATGCCCTACGAGGTCTACCGCGTCGATCCGATGCAAGCTGCCTCGCCGGCCGAGTACGTGACCGACATCGTCCTCCCCGTGGTCTGATCGGGCTCGCCTGTTTTCGCCGAGCAGCGGGCAGAGCAGGTACCGGCCCCGCCCGCTGCTACCCTGAGCTCATGACCACCTTCGACCTGAGGCGGCTGCGCCTGCGGTCGGGCGAGGAGCGCCGCGAGGCGGTCGAGATCGAGCTCGAGCCGCTTATCTACGGCGGCCAGAGCTACGAGCCGCGGCCGCCGACTGTCACGGCCGACCTGACAATCGACCGCGCATCCGGCGGCACCCTCTTTCGCCTGCGCTTCGAGAGCCATATGGTCGGGCCCTGTTACCGCTGCCTGAACGAGGCCGAGTTCCGCGAGCAGATCGTCGCCAGCGAGTACCAGGGCGCCGACCCCAAAGCCGATGAGGAATTGCACACGCCCTATCTCGTAGACGGCCAACTAGATCTCTCGGCCTGGGCCCGCGACGCCGCCGCGCTGGCGCTGCCCGAGACGATTCTCTGCCGTCCCGACTGCGCCGGGCTTTGTCCGCAATGCGGCCGCGACCTCAACCTCGAGCCGCATACGCATGTCGAGGAGTACGTCGACCCGCGCTGGTCGGCGCTCGAGAAGCTTCGCGACGAGCTTTAGAGCCCGTCTCAAATGAAGCACTCCACCGCCTGAGTGCGCGTCGGTTGCTGTATCCCCTAATTGCTCCTTAGGGCCTATCCCAATAGGCCTGCATACCCGACGCGGCCGATCCGCGGCGCCAGCGGCCGCAGGGCCGTTTTCCGCACTACCAGTGCGCCTTCACGACCCTCAGGCCACTGTCATCCACGGCTTGACCGCCTCGGTCACACATTCCTACCGGGATAGGCCCTTAATCGCGCCCATGCTTGTGCCGATGACCTTCCCGATCAGCTCGACGGCGCTCGAGAGAACGGAGGGGACATGGATCTAGGCATCGAGCGGCGAGAGCTAGAGCCCGAGCGCATGCTGGCGATCGAGTTCACGACTAACGCCGAGCGCTTCGATGCCGATCTCTCGGCCGCTTTCGGGCGCATCGGCGAGGTGCTAACCGAGGCCGGTGCCGTCTTCTCGGGCCCGGGCATCTGCGCGCATCCCAGGCGTATGACCCTACCGGGACGGATAGCCGCAGTCGCGGCGATTCCCTTCGAGGGTCATATCGAGCCCGAAGCCGAGATGAAGATCATGGAATTCGAAGGCGGTAATGCGCTCGTCGGCGTTCTGCACGGGCCCTACGAGCAGCTTCAGGAGGCCTGGGCCGAGATGAACAATTCCCTGGCCAAGGGCGAGCGGCCTCGACCCAAGACGGAGCCCTACGATCGCTTTTTACGCAGCATGGTGAACGTCGTGAATCCCGACGAGCTGATCACCGAGCTGGTCATTCCGCTCAGCTGAGCCCGGCGCCGGGCTCGACTTCGGGCTCGAAATCCTGGCGCGCTAGGCCCTAATATCAACAGAGCATGTCTAGTCGGGATGAGATCCTCGCCTATCTCGGTTTGCCGCTAACGGCGACCTTCTCCGAGATCGAGCACGCCTACCTCGTTCGCACCAACTCGGTTCAGGAACGTCTCGCCGCCGGTGACGAGAGTGCACGCGTCGAGCTGGCGGTGCTTGAAGAGGCCTTCGGCCGGCTGACGGGTCGCGGCCCCGGCAGGCGAGAGGGAAGGGTAGGCGTCGACGCCGCTGTCGGCTTGGCGGCCACGCTCGAGGAGCCTCATCTACGCCCTCCCTCCTGGTGGGAGTGCTACCTGGCGCTCATCGTTGCGCTTGCCTCGGTTGCCGCGCTCGTGGCCCTGATCGCGTTCCTGCCACACGTCTATCGCGACGGAGGATTCCGAATTCCGCTCGCTCTGATTCTCTCGTCGGCGCTCCTGTCGATCGTCGGCACGATGCTTTGCGACGCCCAGCTTCAAGAGGGTCGTCGCATCAACATCCTGCGCAACAGGGGTATCGACAGCGGCGGCAGGTCGGTGCTGCGCTTCCACGTAGCCCGAATCGCGAGCGTGCTCAGTCGTTATGTGCGCTGGCTGATAGGCCCGGCCCTGATCGTCACCCTGTTTCTCAATTTCGCCTCGCTTACGCGGCATTGAGTGAATAGCGGCGTCCGGCAGGACCGGACAGCTCCTCCTAACGGGTCTGCGATCTCGCTCGGCGCCGCAAAGCCGTCCTCTTTTCGCTCCCGGCGTGTACACTACGCGGCCGGTTATGGCAGTTCCGAAGCGAAAAACATCGAAGACCAGACGCGACAAGCGCCGGACGCATCAGGCGCTCGAAGCGCCGCGCCCGAACGTCTGCCCGGTCTGCCACCAGCCCAAGCAGCCCCATCACATGTGCCCGACCTGTAAGCACTATCGTGGCCGCGAGGTTGAGCCGCTGAAGGTCGAAGCGCCCTAGCCTTCCCGCGCCGACTCGAGCATCATTATCTTCCGCTTGACGTGAACGAGGCGGAGAGCACGAAATGCCCAGGCCGATACGCATAGCCGTCGATGCCATGGGCGGCGACAACGCGCCCGAGGCGATCATCGCCGGCGCATTGCTGGCCGCCAGCGACGAGATCGAGCCGATCTTGGTCGGGCGCCTAGGAATCGACCCCAAGGGCCTGGCACACGTCGTCGCCGATCAGGTGATCGACATGCACGAGAAGCCCAGCAAGGCCGTGCGCACGAAGCCCCGCAGTTCGCTCGTGGTCGCGCATAGGCTCGTTGCGGATGGCAAGGCCGATGCAGTCGTCTCGGCCGGGAATACCGGCGCCGTGCTGGCGGCGGGACTGATTGTGCTACGCCGGCTGCCCGGCGTGAAGCGCCCGGCGATTGGAGCCACAGTGCCTTCCAGGCAGGGACCCTACGTGCTGATCGACGCCGGCGCCAATGCCGACGCCCGGCCCCGCCACCTGCTCCAGTTCGCGCACATGGGCGCCATCTTCGCCGAAGAGATTCTCGATCTGAAGCACCCGAGTGTGCGCCTGCTCTCGATCGGCGAGGAGGCCGAGAAGGGGAACGTGCTCTCCATCGCCGCCCACAAGCTGCTGGCCGCGAGCAGCCTGAACTTCGTCGGCAACGCCGAGAGCCGGCTGATGCTCGAGCACCCCGCCGACGTAGTCGTCTGCGACGGCTTCACCGGCAACATGGCGCTGAAGACGGTCGAGGGCACGGCGTCGTCGATGTTTCGCGCCCTGCGTGACGAGAGCGAGCAAAGCATCCTGGCCAAGCTGGGGGCGCTCCTGTTGCGCCCCTCGCTGCGCTCGGTGCGCGACAAATTCGACCCCGACACCTACGGCGGCGCCTATCTGCTCGGCTTGCGGGGACTGGCCGTTACCGCCCACGGAAACTCCGGTCCGACCGCTATTGCGAACGCTATTAGCCTTGCCGCGCGCGGTGTCGAGCACCGTGTCGTACAACGCATCGCCGAGCGCATGCCCTCCCGCGTGGTAGCATCGGCCCGCCCTTCGAATCCGACGGAATGAGGTGTCATGGCAGCATCGCGTGAAGAAGTCTTCGGACGCGTCAAGGAAGTCCTTGTTGAGCAGCTTGGTGTCGACGAGAGTGCGGTTGTCGAGACCGCTTCCTTGCAGGAAGATCTCGACGCCGATTCGTTGGATCTGGTCGAGCTGATCATGGAGCTCGAGGATTCTTTCGACATCAAGATCTCGGACGAGGACGCACAAAAGATTCAGACCGTCGGACAGGCCGTCGAGTACGTCACAGCGCACCAGAAGTAAGGCGCCTGAAGGTCACGAAGCTCTCCGTGGGCTGATCGAAGCCCTGCCGGCAGAGCAGCTGGAGCACGTCTTCACCCACACCTCGTGGGCGCCTGACCGTGCCTCCTCGTACGAGCGACTCGAGTTCCTCGGCGACAGCGTGCTCGAACTGGCTACGGCCAGGGCGCTCTACGATCGCTACCCCGACTTCAGTGAAGGGCGAATGGCGAAGATTCGTTCGCACGTCGTCTCGCGCGCCAGTTGTGCCGAGATCGCGATCGAGCTGGGTCTTGGCGAGGAACTACTCAAGCACGGGCACAGCGTTTCACGCGAAGAGCTGAAACGCCTGTCCGAAAACCGCAACGTGCTCGCGGCCTTGCTCGAAGCGGCGCTGGCGGCGCTCTACCTCGAAAACGGCTTCGAGCCGGTCGAGGCGGCGATCGTGGCGGCCTTCACCAGTCGCATCGAGTATGCGATCTCAGGCCACGTGGACTTCAAGACCGAGCTCCAGGAGGAGCTGGCGAGAAGAGGCAAGCAGGTCGTCTACGTGGTGCTCAATGCCACCGGCCCGCCGCACGAGCGCACCTTCACCTGCGCGGCGCAGGTGGACGGCGAGAGCATGGGCAAGGGCGTCGGCACCACCAAGAAGGCAGCCGAGCAAGCGGCGGCCCAGCAGGTGCTCGAGCGCCTCGAGCTCGATTCGGGCAAGTAGGTCGCCTCTTTCGCGCGCGGCGGGCGCCGTCCTACGCGCCAGTCAAAATTCCGTTCGCATGCATGCGCTCGCAGCCACTGGCCGGAGCAGCTTCGCCCTACCCTCGTGCGCGTGGAGCGCAACCGCGGGGGGTGCGCTCTGCACCTGAAGACGATCAAGATCAAGGGCTTCAAATCTTTCCCCGACCCGGCCGAGGTTCGGCTGGAGCCGGGCGTGGCTGTTGTCGTAGGGCCGAACGGCTCGGGCAAGTCGAACATCTCCGACGCCATCGTCTGGGCGGCGGGCTCACTGACTCCGAGCGAGCTCAGGGCCGAGAAGCCCGACGACGTGCTCTTTGCCGGTAGCGCCGAGCGCGCAGCCGTAGACGCCTGCGAGGTCGAGCTGATCTTCGACAATACGGCCGGCGACGGTCCGCTCGACTACAGCGAGCTGTCGGTCACCAGGCGCCTGCAGCGCGGCGGCGAAGGCCAGTACCTGGTCAACCGGGCGCCGGTGCGTCGCATCGACCTGGTCGACCTGCTTTCCGATCTGGGCCTCGGCCACGGCATGCACTCGATCATCGGCCAGGGCCGCGTCGACGAGGTGCTGACCTCGCGCCCGATCGACAGGCGCGGGCTGATCGAGGAGGCGGCCGGGCTGGGCAAGTTCAAGCGCCGCCGTCACCGCTCGGAGCTGAAGCTGGCGCGCGTCCAGGCTCAAGTCGAACGCGCCCACGACGTCGAGGCCGAGGTGAAAAAGCGCCTGCGCCCACTGGCGATGCAGGCCAGCGCGGCCGAGCGGGCGGAGAAGCTGCGCGGCCAGACCGCCTCACTGGAGGCGCGCATCGCCCAGCTCGATTTGGCTTCGGTCGCAGAGCGTCGCGCAGAGACCGAATCGAGACGAGCCGTGGTGCTCGAAGCGCAGGCTCAGGCCCGGGCCGAGCTGGAGCGCCTGCTGGCCGAGCGCGAAGTCACCGAGCAGGAGCTAACCGATATCGCCGGCAGTCGCGAGGCGACCCTGGCCGAGCTCTACCGGCTGCGCGGCGGGGTCGAGCGGTTGGAGATCAGGCGCGAGGCGGTTGAGGGACTGACCTCAGAGCTCTCGGCTCTCTTGGCGCGGAGCCGCGAAAGCGGCTCGGCCGAGAGCCGGGCGGAGCTCCTGGAACTCGAGCACAAGCTTGCCGGCGCGCGGCAAGAGCTAGAGCAGGCCGAAGGGCGCGAGCGCCAATGCGAGCAGTCTCTGCGACTGAACCTGAGTGAGCTGACGAGCCTGGAGCGACTCGAGCTGGCGCGGCTCGAAACGGAGTCGCGCGCACTACTCGAGAAGCGGACGAAGGTGGAAAGCGACCTCGCCGAGGCCGCTTCGCTGCCCGAGGCAGCGGGTCGTGAGTTGGTCGAGCTGGCTGCGGCTGTCGAGAGACTCTCTTTGCGGCGGGAGTCGCTCGGCGCCTCTTTGCAGCGCGCGCGGCTGGAGCTCGGCGAAGCCAAGGCGCTGGAGGAGAGTGGCGCCCCGAGTTATTACGAGCTCGAGAAGGCCGAGGCCCGGGCGGCCGTGCGCGGACGTGAGCGGGCGCTGGAGTGTGATCGGCTCTACGAGCGCGCCCGTCACGCCGCCGAACGGCTGAGCACGCTCGAGCGCTCGATCGAGGAGGGAGAGGGCATTCCGCCGGCCGCCAGAGCGCTGGCCGAGGCCGGCGAGCTGCTGGCGCTCTCGCTGCTCGAAGTCGAGTCCGGATACGAGCAGGCTGTGGCAGCGGCATTGGCCTGGCGCGCGGCGGCTCTGATCGCGCCGGACGCCAAGCGCGGCCTCGATCTACTGGAGAAGGCGCGAAGCGAAGGGCTCGGCAATCTAGCCGTTGTTCTCGCCTCCGGCGCCGCCTCTGGCGCGGAAAAGAGCGAGGCGATAGAAGCAGCGCCGCTGGCGGGCGCCCGTCCGCTGCGAGAGCTCGTGTCGGGCGACAGGAGGGCGCAGCAGCTGCTCG
>DATCCQ010000061.1:0-4840 GCA_036511185.1 Gaiellaceae bacterium | reverse complement strand
CTGACGCTTTCTGCGTTAGCCGGCAGGGTGTATGCGGGCACGATCCAGCCACGCTCACGTAGTAGGTGTGAGAGCGCGGTGAGGTCGATCGCCTGCGGCTCGCTGGCGCGCAGCACCACGATCGGGAAGGTCGAGCCGTCGTTGACCAACTCGAGCCCGTCGATGCTCTTCAGCTTCGTCGCGAGCGTCTGGGCGTTTGCGAGTACGTTGCCGACGATCTCCGTGTAGCCCTCGCGGCCCAAACGCAGAAAGTTGAAGTACTGCAGGACCACCGAGTTGCTCGGCCGCGAGAAGTTCAGCGAGTAGTTGGGCATGTCGCCGCCGAGGTAGTTGATGTGGAAGACGAGCTCCTGCGGCAGATCGGAGCTGTCGCGGAAGACGACGGTGCCCATGCCGGGGTAGACCAGCCCGAACTTGTGGTTTGAAACGTTGATCGAGCGCACCTGGGAGAGGCGGAAGTCCCAGCGCAGGTCGGGCCGGGAGAAGGGGACGATGAAGCCACCACTGGCGGCGTCGATGTGCAGCGGGATGTGCAGCCCGCGCTCTGACTCGATCCGGGCGAGCAACTCGTTGATCGACTCCAGGTCGTCCATCTGCCCCGTGAAGGTGGTGCCGAGCAGGCCGGCCGCGGCGATCGTGCGCTCGTCGAGCAGCGGCTCGACCTGCTCGGCTGCGATCGTGTAGCGGCCCTCCTCCATCGGTACCACGCGGGCCTCCACCTCGAAGTAGCGGGCGAACTTCTCCCAGCAGGTGTGCACGTCGGCACCCATCACCATGTTGGGCTGGTCGGCGGGCAGGCCGGCGGCCTCGCGACGGCGTTGCCAGGCGCGCTTGTGGGCCAGCATCGCCAGCATGATCGCCTCGGAGGAGCCGATCGTAGCGGTACCGGTGGGCGTGCCGTCCGCGGGTGCGTGGAAGAGCTTCCCGATCATGTTGACCACGCGCTCGTGCACCGCCTCTGTCTGGGGGTACTCATCCTGGTCGATCAGGTTCTTGGCGAGCGTCTCCTGGGCGAGCCGGTCGGCCTGCGGCTCCATCCAGTTGGTCACGAAAGAGGCCAGGTTGAGCGAGGGATTGCCGTCCAGGTTGAGCTCGTCGTGCACGAGCTGGTACGCAGCGTCGGCGCTCATCCCTTGAGCGGGCAGACGGTACTTGGGGACGTCGTGCGAGAAGGACCGCCCGGCGTAGGTGGGCGAGTGCATCTCATCGGAGTCGGTTTTCAGTTCATGCATGGATTTCCTTCGGGTTGATGCGGTACGGGGGATGGAGCTCGCAGGGTTCACGAACCCACGTGGCCATCGCTCTACCGGGCAAAAAGACGCGAGCGCGGAAGCGCGTGGATCGAGTGAACATCGACTATGACCTCCTGAGATCGCGGAACCTATCGCCGCTTCTATCAGCCTCGTCGATTCCGGTCAAACGGACGTAGTTGGTAGATGCCATGGCGCACTCTTCGGAAGCGTGGATGCTCACCCGTCACGTCGGCCGAGAGCGCTGCCTTCACCGATTTCCTGAGCAGTGGCTCACCGACGAGTTCGCAAGCCGCCGCGTGGATCTCCCGCACGCGCATCGGCTTCTCGGCTTGCTCGAGGACTAGTGTCACGGTCTCAAGCACCGGGCTCACCTGGGCGGGAGCAGACCGCGGTTCACGAGGATTGACCAAGGCCTTACGGAGCAACTCGGCGTGGAGCGCACCGAGCCTAGAGAGCTCAACCCCGAGTCGAGGGTTTGAACGTGCCCCGTTTAGTTCCAAACCGCTTGTGCTTGTTCGCGCCCGCCTCGGCTTCAGTCGCTTTCAACGAAGCTCAGCTAGGTAAGCGTGTCTACGTGTCTGCGCGCTACCGGAGTCCAGGCCAACAGTCGTTCGGAGCGGCTTGCGATACGCTTTTTGAGCCATGGAGAGGCGCATGCAGACGAACCTCGCGCGCTGGGACGAGCTCGTCGGCGTGCACGTGCGTGCGCCGGATATCTACGACTTGGACGCCTTTCGAGCGGGTCGCTCGACGCTGAAACCAATCGAGCTCGAAGAGGTGGGCGACGTGCGCGGGAAGCACCTCCTCCACCTTCAGTGCCACTTCGGCATGGACACGATCTCGTGGGCGCGACGGGGCGCAGCCGTCGTGGGAGTTGATTTCTCGGCGGAGGCGATCGGCCTCGCGCGGGAACTCGACGCTGAGATGAACGCTGGGGCCGAGTTCGTGTGCTCGAACGTCTACGACCTGCCCGGGAAGCTCGAAGGTGCGTTCGACATCGTCTTCACCTCCTACGGAGTCCTCTGCTGGCTCCCCGACCTCGCGGAGTGGGGAAAGGTCATCGGCCACTTTCTGGCGCCCGGCGGCTTCTTCTACATCGTCGATCAGCATCCCGTCGGCAGGATGTTCGGCTATGAGGATGACCGACTCGTCGCGAGCGAGCCCTACTTCGATATCGGCCCCATCGAGGAGGCAGGCGACGGCTCCTATGCCGACCGGACTGCGGTCGTCCATCACAAGACCTCCTACCAGTAGCAGCACTCGCTCTCGGACATCATCAACGGGCTGGCGGGCAGCGGACTGTACGTCGAGTACCTGCACGAGTTCCCCTTCAGCATGTTCCAGTGGCTGCCGTCGATGGTGAAGGACGACGATGGATGGTGGCGCGTCCCCGGCCACGACAACGTCCCCTTCCTGCTCTCGCTCAAGGCGTCGAAGGCGTAGGAGCCGTCCCATCTGTCGGCCGCGCGCTGTGGCGCTAGGCTGGTTCGCGGCGCCCCGAGAGCCGGGGGGCGCCTCTACGGCGCGACGAGGCCCTGCCAACCGCGCAGGTACTCGGCGAAGCCGGGGCTCACCGCCAGCGCCCCCAACTCCTTCGGCGTCAGCGGAGGCCGCCGGGGCTCCCACCCGGGCTCGGCAGCGCGCAGCGGCCAGTCGGGGTTGACGATCGCCGGGCGGCCAAGCGCCACCACGTCCGCTCCCAGCTCGAGCAGGCGCTCGGCCTCGTCCCGCGTCCAGATCTGGCCGGCCGTGAAGAGCAGCACATCCTCCGGCACGGCCGGCCGGAAGACCTTCAGGGTGTGCTGATCGGGGCGCTTGGCCGTGTTCTCCTGCGCGTTCAGGCGCGAGAGGTGGAGGTAGTCGGCACCGTCCTCGCAGAGCCAACGCGCGACCTGGACGTTCTCGTCGAGGTCGAGCCCGTGCGCGTTGCCGGCGTCCTCGGGCGAGAGGCGGATGCCGACCACGAAGGAGTCCGGCACCGAAGCGCGCACCGACCGCGTCACTTCGCGGACGAGTCGCGCGCGGCGCTCGAGCGGGCCGCCCCAGCCGTCGGTCCTGCGGTTTTCGACCCTGCTCAGGAACTGCGTCATCAGGTAGCCGTGGGCGCCGTGGATCTCGGCGCCGTCGAAGCCGGCCTCGTGCGAGCGACGGGCCGCCTGCCCGAACTGCTCGATCACGCGCTCGAGGTCATCGTCGGTCGCCGCGCGCGCGCCCGGGTCGCCCTCACTCTCGCTGGCGCTCCAAGGCCGGGAACCGCTCACGGACGCGTCCGCGCGCAGCCCACCGTGGTAGAGCTGCACGAAGGCGAGCGCACCGCGGGCGTGAAGCTCGGCCGTCAGTCGCCGCAGCCCCGGCAGGAGCGCGTCGTCGAAGACCCCGAGCTCTCCGGGCCACCCCTGCCCGTCCTTCGCCACGTGCGCCGCGCAGGTGATGACGATCCCGAAGCCGCCCTCGGCGCGCCGGACGAGCCATCTGAGCTCGTCCTCGCCGAGCGACCCGTCCTCGTGGCTCTGCTGGTTCGTCATCGGAGCGAGCGCCACGCGGTTTCGCGCGCTGACGCCATTCCGGAACCGCACGGGCTCGAGCAGTGGCTTCACGAGCGAAGCTTCTCAGCTCGGCCGGATGGCGCGGGCCACCTGGGGCGCGCCACTGCGTGTCTGCGAGGAAGAAGGCCGGGGAGAGTAGACGATCATGCTGGTCTTCCTCATCGTCCTCGCACTGGTCGTCCTCCTGGGCATCGCGCTCGGCTTCGTGATCAAGTGGCAGCTTGATCTGCCTCGAGCTCCTGCGAGCGGAGGGGGTCGTTCTGCTGGGAGCTGCAAAGTCAACCTCACCGCTGCCCTGAGAGCCTCATCCCTCTGATCCGATGGCAGCCGCGCCGGACCCGCTCAAAACGCGACTCGCGACCCTGCGCGTATGCGGCCAGAATCCCCTTCACCGATGTCCAACACAGCGGCTCGCCTATGAGTTCGTTCGCCGCCGCGTAGATCTCGCACGCTCGCATTGGACGCTCCGCCCCTTCGAGCACCCTTACGATTGTCGCTAGCACCGGTGCGAGACGCCGCGGAGCAGGTCGAGGTGCACGAGGATCAGTCCAGGCCTTAGGTCGAAGGCTTTCGTGGAGCGCGCCGAGGCTTGATAGCTCAACCGCAACTCGAGGGTTCGAAAGCACTCCGTTTAGTTCCAGTACTACCCCACCTTCCTCGCCTTCTACGTCGGCGAGAGCGACGATATCTTCCGGGACGAGAACGAGCAGCTCGATCTTGAGCTCCGGCGGGCACACGTGGCGCACGTGTTCGAGGAGTACTCGGGTGGCCACGGAACCTCGCTCTGGAACGCGCACGCGACTGCCTGGCTTGAGCTCGCGCTCAGGCACATGAGACCGGCGCGCTGAGCCTCGCGGCACCGAGCACGGAAGCGCCGGCGCGGCGCTTCCTGCACCGTGCCGGCGCTCCGAATCGCGGTTACCAGGCGTACGCCTCGGGCGCGGGCCCGCCCGGGCCGGGGAAGAGCTCGTCGAGCTTGCGGAGCGCTTCCTCGTCGAGCTCGATCTCCGGCACGCGCATCATCTCGTCGAGCTGCTCGAG
>DATCCQ010000060.1:0-3724 GCA_036511185.1 Gaiellaceae bacterium | reverse complement strand
CCAGCGACGCAGGTTTCGCAGCCGCGAGGTGAGAGAGCGCGCCTTTCCAAGTCGCGAGCGACCGCCGTGGTGCCCGATTACCTCGGCCTCCATGCCGTGCAGCTCGAGCAGCTGCAGCGTTTGCGCATAGTCGCGCGCGGTCAGCTCGATCTCGGCGCCCTGCTCGCGCAGCAGCTCCATCAGCGGCCGGTACACGAGCACGTGCGCCGGCGCCGTCATGTCGATCCAGACTCTCATTGCCGGCTCACGCTACCACCGGCTGCAGTCGCGCCGAGGGCAGTGGCCCGGGCTCGTGCTCGACGTGTCCCTCGTACCAGAGCGTGAAGGCGAGCAGACCCCAGAGCTGGCGCGAGAGATCTTCTTTCCGGGTTACGTGGCGCTCGAGCAGGCCGGCGACGACCTCGGGCGCGAAGAAGCCCTGACGGCGCAGTACCTCGGGCGCGAGCACCTCGCGGGCGAACGGCTCGAGCTCGCCGCGCAACCAGGCCGCGGCCGGTATCGAGAAGCCGCGCTTCTTTCCGTGCACGACCTCACGCGGCAACAGCGGCTCCGCAGCCCGCCGCAGCAAGATCTTCTTCTTCAGGCCCGAGACCTTGAGCCGGCGCGGCAGCGCCAGAGCCAGGCCGGTGACAGCGGTGTCGAGGAAGGGAACGCGCGCCTCCAGCGAGTGGGCCATCGAGGAGCGGTCGGTCTTCGTCAGCAGGTCGTCGACCAGGGGGATGCCGAGATCGATGTCCTGTAAGCGCGCCAGCGGCTCGGCCCCTTCGGTCTCGGCGAAGCGGGCGCGCAGCAGGTCGACCGGATCGAAGCTGCTTCGGCTCCCGCGCAGTTCGGCCCGCAGGTCCGGCGCGAAGATCTCCTTCCAGCCGTGATGGCGCTCCAGCGGCGGCAGGTGGGCGGAGCGGGTGAAGCGCTTGGCCTTGTAGTCGAAGCTGATGCGGGCGCTCGAGCTGGGCAGCAGCTCGGCGAAGGGGCGCGCCAGACGGGCCAGCGGGCCGAACCTCGCGGCGAGCAGGTCGGCCGAGTAGGTGTAGTAGCCGCCGAAGAGCTCGTCGCCGCCTTCGCCCGAGAGGCAGACCTTCACGTCCTCGGCCGCCAGCTGCGAGACGAGGTAGGTGGGCAGGGCCGAGGAGTCGGCGAAGGGCTCGTCGAAGGCCTCGGCCAGAGCGCGCATGAGCAGCTCCGGCTCGGGCCGGAGAACCAGTTCGCGGTGGTTGGTCGCGTAGCGCTCGGCGACCTTGCGGGCGCCGGCCGTCTCGTCGAAGGAGCGCTCCTGGAAACCGATCGTGAAGGTGCGCAGCGGTTCTGCCGACTCCTCGGCGGCGAGCGCCGCCAGCAGCGAAGAATCGACGCCGCCGGAAAGGAAGACGCCAACCGGCACGTCGCTGACGAGATGGGCGCGAACCGAGTCGCGCATGCGCGCGCGCAGCTCCTCGGCCAGCGTCTCGGCTGATTCCTTGCGCAGCTCGCTCGCGTCTACAGGGCGGGGACGGGCGAAGCGATCGAGGCGCGCCTGCCCTTTCTCCCAGACGAGCAGGTGCCCGGGCGGCAGCTTGAAGGTCCCGCTGAAGATCGAGTAGGGAGCAGGGACGAAGTTGAAGGCCAGGTAGGCCTCCAGCGCCTCGGGATCGACCTCGCCGCGCGGCAGGGCGCGCAGCTCGGAGGCGAAGCGCAGCTCTTCGGCCTCCTCGCGGTAGTAGAGCGGCTTGATGCCGAAGCGGTCGCGGGCCAGGACAAGCCGCTGCTCGCGGGCGTCCCAGATCGCCAGGGCGAACATCCCGCGCAGGCGCGCGGCGAAGTCGAGCCCGTACTCCTCGTAGAGATGGGCGATCACCTCCGTGTCGCCATGGCTGGCGAAGCGGTGGCCCTTGTCGGCAAGCTCCGAGCGCAGCTCGCGGTAGTTGTAGATTTCGCCGTTCTGCGCGACCCGCACGCTGCCGTCCTCATTCGCCAGCGGCTGGTCGCCTGTTTCCAGGTCGATGATCGAAAGGCGCCGCGCCGCGATACCGACGCTGCCTTCCAGGAAGGTTCCCTCGCTATCGGGGCCCCGGTGCACGAGCTTGGCGTTCATGGCAGCCAGCTCGGCCGGGTCGACGTTTCGCCGAGCCGAGACGATCCCACAGATTCCGCACACGGGGAGGGAGTCTAGTTTCGATCTCTACTTGCGCGGCTGAAAGAGCCCGCGTAGCGATTGCCAGAGCACGCGCCAGCCGGTCGCCACGAGCGTGCGCAGGTAGAGCCCGACGGCGCGGTCGGCGATGTATTCGAGGTCGTGCGCCAGCTTGTCGGCCCAGGAAGTCTCGTAGCCCTTGCGTACCTGGGCGAAGCCCGTCAGTCCGGGCCGCACGACGAGGCGCTGCCAATAGGCGGGGATATCGGCGGCGAGCTTCTCGAAGAAGCGCGGCCGAATCGGGCGCGGCCCGACCAGGCTCATGTCGCCGCGGAGCACGTTCCAGAGCTGCGGGATCTCGTCGAGCTGGGTTGCTCTGAGCCAGCGGCCGATCGGCGTGAATTCGGCGCGTGTCTGCTCCACCAGCTCGGCACCGAGATAGGGCCCGATCCGGCTCTCAGCGCCCCGCTTGAGCGTGCGGAACTTCAGCATCGAGAAAACCCGACCGGAGCGCCCAACCCGCTCGCCGCGGTAGAAGATCGGCCTGCCGCTCGCGATCAGGACGGCAGGGACGATCAGGACGACGAGCGGAAGCGAGATCAGCAGGAACGCCGCCGAGAAAAGGATGTCGAGAAAGCGCAGCGCTAGGTCGACTCCGCGCCTGTCCGGAGACTCCTCCGCCATCCTGGAGTAACGCTTAGCGAGGGTCTCTTGCTCCACGGCTCGAGGATATCCCTACTGCGCCCGGGTCGCGCCGCGGGTGCATAGATGTCGAGAACTCGATCTCCTCGACGTCATAATATGTGCTTATGGACACGCGACAGCTAGCCGCCTTCTGCGCCGTCGTCGAGTTGCACAGCTTCTCGCACGCCGCCGAGCGGCTCGGTGTGACCCAACCGGCCGTCAGCATGCAGATACGGGCGCTCGAGGAGCGCTTCGGACAGAAGTTGCTCGATCGCTCGGGTCGGCGGGTCGAGCCGACCGAAGCCGGGCAGCGCCTCTACCGGGGCGCGCAACGGTTGATCGCTCTCGAAGAGCAGCTGCAGAACGAGGTCGCCAGCGTCGAGGAGGGAGAGCTGCGCGGTCGGCTCGAAATCGGCTCCTCGACCGGGCCCGGCGATCACATCCTGCCGCTACTACTCTGCGAGTTTCAGCGCCGCTCGCCGGTGGTCTCGATCGCCCTATCCATTTTCGATACTCAGACCGTTGTCGATCGGGTGGCCGAGAGAGAGCTCGAACTAGGTTTTGTAGGCGCCGCCCGCAAGCACCGAGGCGTTGTCTTCGAGCCCTTTTTCCGCGACGATGTCGTTCTCGCCTGCCCGCCCGATCATCGCTTCGCCGGCCGCACGATTTCGCTCGAAGAGTTCCGCAGCGAGCCGTTGATAGTGATGCAAGAGGGCGGCGGAGTGAGGCAGCTACTGGAGGACGAGCTGCGCCGCCAGGGCGTGCGCCTGCGTGATCTAGACATTCGCCTGGAACTGGGCCTACAGGAGTCGGTGCGCTCGGCGGTGATGGGCGGCTATGGCGTCGGCTTCATCTCGCACTCGGCAATCGATAGCGAGCTGGCCGCGGGGCAGCTCACCAGCGCCCGTGTTGAGAGCCTCGATCCCGCGC
>DATCCQ010000059.1:0-10206 GCA_036511185.1 Gaiellaceae bacterium | reverse complement strand
TTGCTCGTACGCAGGGAGGCGATCGAGCAAGTCGGCGGGCTGGACGAGCGTTTTTTCCTCTTCAGCGAAGAGGTGGACTGGTGCTACCGCTTTCGCCAAGCGGGCTGGAAAACCATCTTTTCTCCGACGGCCGAGGCCGTTCACGTTGGCGGCGCGTCGCACGTCGGGCAGCGCTTCCGCGAGCAGGTGCAGGGCCACCTGCTGTTCCTCGAAAAGCATCGCGGCGCCGGCTACGCCGCCAGGGCGCGGCGCCTGCTTGCGACCTCGTTGACCTTGCGCGGCGCCGTCTTCAGGGGCGAGCGCGGTCGCTCGTACCGCGACACGGCTCGCTGGCTGCGCTCCAGCTCGCTTCAGGAGTTGCTTGCCTGGCGGCGCTGAACCGCATCGGCCCCGTCGCGCGAGCACGTACGATCAGCCCGTGACGGTACCGAGGCCTCAGCGTTTGAGCAGGCGAACCGACTGGCTGCTCTTGATCACGCTTTTCGCGGCGACCTTCGAGAAGCTGCACTGGGAAGTCGGCGTCTCGGTCGCCCTGGCCGATCTTCTCGCTATTGCCTACTTGATCAGTTTCGCCGTCGACTTCGCGCTTTCGCGCGACCTCAGAGTTCCCAGCACTGCGCTCGTCACGATCTCCTTCAGCGCAGCTTTTCTCCTTTGCTACCTGGCCGGCTTCTTCAACATCGCAACCGCGCAGGGCCAGAACCAGTTCAGCAAGGGGATGGTCAAACTCGTCATCCACCTGCTTTTCCTGACCGCCGCGGTGATTCATCTCAGCGACCGTGCGCAGCGCTTTTTCTGGACCGCACTGGGGGCATTCATCATGGGCATGGCTGCGAATGCCGCCTACGGCATCGTCCAGCTCGTGACGGCCGAGGCCGGCTTCAACATCGATCAGCGCCTGCTCGACCCACTCACCAAGGGGGCGGCATCCTCGATCAACATCTACGGCGCCGTCAACAACCAGAATGTCTACCGGCCCAACGCGCTAACCGGTGACCCCAATCACCTCGGCGTGATGCTGGCCATGTCGCTGTTGATTCTCCTTCCGCTCTACCTGCGCCTCGAGCGCGGTCATCGGCTGCGCTGGCCGCTGGCCGGCCTGCTCGGCTTCTTGCTCGTGGTCGAACTGGCCACGCTGTCGCGCAGTGGGCTGCTCGGTCTGGGCGTTGGCTTTCTCGTGCTTGCCGTTCCCTACCGCAGCTTCCTCAGGCGGGCGCGCTTTCTCGTTCCGTTTGGAACGGTCTGCGTGCTGCTGGCCGGGGTGGTGCTCGCGCGCCGCCACTTCTTCGCCACCGTGCTTCGCTCGCGCCTGCAGACTCACACCGGCTCGGTCTCGGCCCATATCGGCGTCTACGACTTCATTCCGCAGGTGCTGCACAGCCATCCTCTACTGGGGCTCGGCCTGAACAACTTCTCGGTCTATTACGAGTTCGCCACCGGCAAGACGAACTGGGGGCCGCACTCCTACTACGTCGCGCTGATGGTTGAAGGTGGAATCGTCGGCACCGTCATCTTCGCCGTCTTCCTCTGGTACCTGTTCAGGCGCCTGGCAGCCTCGCGCGCGATCGGGCGAGCGCTGGCAGACGCGGGCGACGTGGCCACGGCGGCGCGGGTGCGGCCGCTGGCCTGGGGGATGGTCGCCGCGCTGCTCGGCACGATGGCCTCGAATGCCTTCTACCTAACGATGCAGTTCTATTACTTCTACGCCTTCGCGGCCCTTGTGCTGGCAACGCCGCTGGTCTTCGCCCGCTCGCTGGATCCTGAAGTGGAGCGACCTGAGCATTCGGCGCAATAGGCTTCGCGCTACCTGCGCCGGGCGCTAATCAGAAAGCGCCTTTTCTTGCCACCACGATGTCCTGGTGGCTCAGCCCGTCTTCGCGGCCCGACCAGGAGCCGGGGAAGACCGAAGCCAGCGTCATCCCGGCGGCGGCGAGCATCTGTTCGAGGTCCTCGCGCCTGTAGGCGACGGCTGCCTCTGGCGTCGTGGCGTTGGTCGTCCGGAAGCCGTCCCCTGCGACTCGGAAGTCGAGCGTAGGCTCAGCGCCGGCAGGCTGATCGTCAAGCAGGAAAAAGGTGGCGAAGAAGGTTTTTCCTTCGCGCAGCGTTCGGCCGCTTTCTTTGATGTAGTTCACCGCGTCTGCCGGCAGCAAATGGGTGAACACAGAGGTCGCAAAGACGAAGTCGAAGCTGGCGTCGTCGTACGGGAATCGGTATTCGCAGGCTTTGTAGCGGCCGTTGTGCCGGTATAGACCGTTTTCGATATCGGCCAGCTGGAAATGGAAATTCGGATAGCGAGGCGAGATCTGCTTCTGGCACCAATCGACGCCGGACGGAACGATGTCGAATCCCTCATAGCGTCCGCTCAGGTAGTCAACGAAAGGAACGGCCATCCGGCCGATGCCGCTGCCGATATCTAGCACGTCGTCGTCCGGCTTCAGGCCGCCGAGCTTGATGAAGAAGCGCAAGAAGTCTTCGCCCATCTGCCGGAAATCCCCGGCTCCAATGAACACCGCGAGCCGGCGCGGCGGGCTCAGCGGTTCGCGCCGGCCGAGTAGCGTGTCCCAGGCGTCCGCGATCGACGCGGTGGCATAGCGGGCGCGACGCGAATTTCTGAGACGTTCGAGCATAGGTCGGGATGGTAGACGGCCGGCCGATGCGAGGCGCCGTTGCCGGGTGTGCCGTCTCTTTGACGAGCAAACGGCTGGATAGCGAGCGTTAGACTCGGTCGAGATGCCGGCGCCCGCACTCGATGTCGTTATCGTCGCCTATCGCTCGCAGGAGCTTCTGCGCGACTGTCTTTCCTCGCTTCGGGCCTTCCCGCCCGCCCGCGGCGCTCATATCTGGGTCGTGGATAACGCTTCAGGCGACGGAACGGCCGAGATGGTGAGCAGGGAGTTCCCGGAGGTCGAGCTGATCGCCTCAACCGAGAACCTCGGCTTCTCAAGGGCAAACAACCTCGCCATCAAGCGCGGAAAGGCGCCCTACGTGCTGGCGCTCAACCCGGACACGCGCATCACCGAAGGCGTACTCGATCAGCTGCTCGAGCTGATGGAATCGAACGCCAAGATAGGTATCTCGGGCTGCCGCCTGGAGCTCCCGGATGGGACTTTCGACCATGCGGCGCGGCGCTCGTTCCCGACGCCGATCGGCGCTTTGGCTCACTTCACGGGTGTCGGTCGCTCGCGCAGAGCCCCGGCAAAGCTCGCTCAGTACCGCGCCCCGACGGTCGAAAGCGGCCCGGTTGATGCCGTCAACGGAGCCTTCATGCTGATGCGCCGGAAAGCGCTCGACGAAGTGGGGCTCTTCGACGAGGGCTACTGGATGTACATGGAGGACTTGGACCTCTGTTACCGCTTCGCGCAAGCCGGCTGGCTGACCTGGTACGACCCCGACGCTAACGTGATTCACATCAAGGCCGGATCAAGCGGGCAGTACCGCTCGCTGCGTCTCAACTACGCCTTCCACTACGGGATGTTCCGCTTCTATCGCAAGCACTACGCGCCGAATGCGAACTTCCTGGTCAGGCCGGTCATCTACCTCGGAATCGCTTCCAAGCTTGGCGTCTCGGTCTTGCGAAACGCCGGTCGGCGACTGTTGAGACGAGATCGACCACGATCTGTTCAGGAAAGTGCCGAAGGCGAAGAGAGCTCGACCGTCCCCTCGAGTCGCGAAGGACGCCCGTGACCAGGCCGGTGCTATCGCTGATCGTCGTGAGCCAGCGCAGGGGAGAGCTGCTGGAGCGCTGCCTGCTTTCGGCGCGGGCCGCCTTGCGGGAAATCGACGGTGTGGGCGAGCTGATCCTAATCCTGAACGGCGCAGCGAGCGACGAGCGGCCGGCCAACGAAGAGCTCTTCGAAGGCATCGACATCCTCTACGAGCCCGAGAACATCGGTTTCGCAGCCGCCGTGGGCAAGGGCGCGCGACGGGCTGGAAGCGAGTGGCTGGCGCTCCTGAACGACGACGCGACCATCGAGCCGCAGGCGCTCGCCCGGATGCTCGCGGCCGGCGCTTCCGCTGCCGACGTAGGCTCGGTTGCCGCCCAGATGCGCTTCGCCGATCGTCCGCAGATCATCAACTCGGCCGGTATCGAGGTCGACCGGCTGGGCGTCGCCCACGACCGGCTGTTGGGCAAGCCGCTCGACGCCGGCGAGACGGAGACGACCGAGGTATTCGGTGCGAGCGGCGGCGCCGCCTTGTATCGACGCAAAATGCTCGACGACATCGGGGGCTTCGATGAGTCGTTCTTCGCCTACCTGGAGGATGTCGACGTCGCCTGGCGCGCCCGCATGAAGGGCTGGCGCTGCCTCTACGTGCCGGGCGCGGTCGTCTCTCATCACCACTCCGCGACTCTCGGTCACGGATCCACGCGGAAGTATTACCTCGTCGGGCGAAACCGAATCCGCCTGCTGGCGAAAAACGCCGATTCGCGCCTTCTCAGGCGCTACGGGCTATGGATGCTCGCGAACGATCTCGGATACGTGTTTTTCGTCGCGCTGACGAAACTGACACTGACTCCGGCTTGGGGTCGTATCGTCGGCCTAAGGGAGTGGAGGCGCTATCGCAAGAGGGGCGCCGAGGGGCGACGAGCAATCGGGCTGGCGCCCGTGAGCGGCCTTCGAGCGGCGCTGCGGCGGCAACGCGCCTGGTCAGGGTGAGCTTCGCTACACGTGTTTCGACGCCGAGCGGCGGACGCGCTTCCAGAACGCGGGGTAACCGGGCGTCATCGCTCGCAGCAGGTCCTTCGTAGTGACGGCTTTCCGGGCCTGTATCTCGCGCCGGCGCCGGCGCCAGGCAGGGAGGTGGTGCAGAACATCCCGGTAGGCAGAAAAAACGAGCTTGAGCCTCCTCTCCCTTGTCGCGCGCAGGAGCGAGAAGAGCTCGGCGACGGCAATGCGAGGAGCGTTTCGCCACAGCAACCCCGAGGGCGCGTCCTTGACGATCACGCTCCAGCGGTTGCGCACCGCGTGGTAGTGCGTGAACTTGCCCTCAGCCGGCGCGGAGGTGCCGCTGCCGGCGTGCAGGACAACGGCAAGCGGCGCGTACCAGCACTCGTAGCCTGCGAGCCGAGCGCGGAAGCTGAGGTCGACGTCCTCGTAGTAAGCGAATAGGTCTTCGTCGAAGAGCCCGATCTCGCGGAGAGCCTCTGCGCGCCAAAGCGATGCTCCGCCCGAGGCGCCGAAAACCTCCAGCTCCTCGTCGTATTGGCCGGCATCCTGCTCGCCTTTTCCGCGCGGATAGGCGCGGAGGTAGCGGGTCATTATGTCGCCGGCACCGTCGAGCAGGTCTGGACGGCGCTGATCGAGCATCTTCGACGCTACCGCCGCCGCCTTTGGATGGCGCTCCATGCAGGCCACCAGCTCGCTCAACCATTGTGGCGAGGCCTCGGTGTCGTTGTTGAGACAGGCGATGTAGTCGCTCTCGGAGGCACTAATACCGGCGTTCATCGCCTTGGCGAAGCCGAGGTTCTCGTCGAGGTTAACTACCTTCACGTCCTGGTAGTGCGCACGGGCGAACGCGACGGAATCGTCCGTCGAGTGATTGTCGACGAGCACGATCTCTAGCTCGCGGTAGGTCTGATTCCTGAGCGCGCCAAGGCACGCGGGCAGGAACGCTCGGCCGTTCCAGTTGGGGATGACGACCGATACCAGCCGGTGCCTCTTTTCTATCTCCGCTGTCTCTTGCACGTCTT
Organism: Gaiellaceae bacterium; assembly: GCA_036511185.1. GTDB lineage: Bacteria > Actinomycetota > Thermoleophilia > Gaiellales > Gaiellaceae > Fen-549. Next base: position 4,517 of record DATCCQ010000059.1, on the reverse strand, counting down.
CGCGGCCGCCCGCATCGCGGCGAGCCTCATTCTCTCCAATTCAACGTTGGCATCCAGCATCATCCGAGCGGTTTCTGCGAGCCTGGCTTAGGCTCGTTCTCAAAGCTTCTCCCATTAGGAGATCGATCGCTCCCGAGGGCAGAACTCCGCGTTCGATCACTACCAACTTTTCGCAGCCGCGCTGCGCGGCGCCGACGCTCGATCGAGGGCGGTGTTTGGAGCAGGCGGGGCCGGTTGTCGGGTATCGTCCGGGGCCATGACCTCGATGACCAGCGACCTCTCAGAGCCTACCCCGGCGAACGGAGGCGCAAGTCTCAAGGGGAGGGCAAAGCGGGTCTGGAGACTCGTCAGAGTCCTTACCGCGATGGATATCAAGATCCGCTACGGCGACTCCGTGCTCGGGTACGTTTGGACGATCGGAAAGCCGATGGCGCTCTTCTCGATCCTGTACGTGGTTTTCGGCAGGCTCGTTCGCTTCTCCGCAGTGCCGCCGCACTACGCGCTCTCGCTCGTGATCGGCGTAATGCTCTGGTCGTTTTTCTCCGACGGCGCTACGCGGACGATGAGCTCACTCGTCACGAACGGCAACCTGATGCGGAAGCTGCCCTTCCCGAGACTCGTCATCCCGCTGGCGGCGAGCATAACGGCCTTCGTCACCTTCGGGCTCGGCCTGCTCGCGATCGTTATCTTCATCGGCTTTAACGGGCTCGTCCCGCGGCTCGACTGGCTGGTAATAATCCTCGAGCTGCTCGAGCTATACCTGTTCGTTCTCGGCGCCGGTCTCGTACTGGGCGTTCTCTACGTTCGTCTGCGTGACGTGGCCCAGGTCTGGGAGCTCGTGATGCAGCTGTTCTTCTTCCTGGCGCCGATCGTTTACCCGTTCTCGGTCGTTTCCTCCAACCGCTGGCAGCGGATCATGCTGCTCAACCCCTTCACGCAGATCATGCAGGACGTCCGCTCTCTGATCATCTACGACGATCACAGCATGATCGTTGCCCCTCTGGCCTTCTCGCCCACGCGCGTTATACCGCTCGTGATAGTCGCCCTGACTCTCGGGCTCGGTTTTTACCTGTTCAAACGCGAGGAACCATGGTTTCCCGAGCGAGTCTGAGAAGCGGACGCCTTCTCGGCGCATCGACGGCCATCGAGGTGCGCGGGATCTCGAAGTCGTTCCGCATTCCGCATGAGCGAAGAGACACCCTGCGCGAGCACTTCCTGCACCCCTGGAAGCGAACCAGCTACGAAGCGAACGTCGTTCTCCGCGACGTGAACTTCGCGATCAAGACCGGGGAGCGCTTCGGCGTCGTCGGTCGAAACGGCACCGGAAAGACGACGCTGCTGAAGACGATCGCCGGGATCTATCGCCCCGATGCGGGGCAGGTCGTCGTCAACGGCATGCTCTCGCCCTTTATCGAGCTTGGCGTCGGCTTCAACATGGAGCTCACCGCCCGCGATAACGTCATCATCAGCGGCACGCTTCTTGGCCTGAGCAGGCGCGATCTCGATGAGCGCTTCGACGAGATCATTGCCTTCGCCGAGCTCGAGCGCTTCGTCGATCAGCGCCTGAAAAACTACTCGTCCGGCATGCAGGTCCGCCTGGCGTATTCAGTGGCGATCCAGGTGCCGTTCGACATCCTGCTCGTCGACGAGGTGCTCGCAGTTGGAGACGCCAAGTTCCAGCAGAAATGCGCCAAGACTTTCGACGATTTCCAGGCTGCCGGCAAGACGCTGATCCTCGTTTCGCACAGCCCAACAGCTGTTCGCGATTACTGTGACCGGGCCATCTTGCTCGACAATGGCGAGGTAGTTTCGATCGGCCCGGCCGACGAGGTCGTCGACCTCTACCTGGAGCGCGAGGGGATCGACTCATTCAAGGAGCTGAACAGATGAAGGGGCAGTCCTCTCGGGCGCTGGGCAGCGACGATCGCGCAAAGGCCTGACGCCTACGAGTGCGGAAATGCACGCCTGCACGATCATCGCGCGAAACTACCTGCCCTACGCGCGCGTCCTGGCGGAGACCTTCGGCGACCATCATCCCAACGCCCGCTTCACGACTCTGATCCTGGACGGTGCCGACGATCTCGACGAGCCGTTCGAGATCCTGAGCCCCTACGAGATCGGTATCGAGCCGGACGAACTGCACCGGATGGCGATGATCTACGACCTCAAGGAGCTGGCGACCGCCGTCAAGCCCTGGCTGCTGCGCACACTGCTCGACGGCGGTGCCGATGCGGCCGTGTATTTCGATCCCGACATCGCGATCTACCAGCCGCTCGAGGACATCGCAGAGCTCGCGCTGGAGCATTCGATCGTTCTCACCCCGCACACCACCGAGCCGCTTCCCGACGATGGCTGCCTGCCCGACTACAGCATGCTGATGCATGCGGGCATGTACAACCTCGGCTTTATAGCGGTGAGCGAGCGAGCGATATCTTTCCTCGACTGGTGGTCGGAGCGACTGTCGCGACAATGCCTCGTCGCGCTCGACCAGGCGCTGTTCGTCGACCAGCGCTGGGTCGATTTCGTGCCCTCGCTTTTCGAGCACGACATCCTACGCGACCCGGGCTGCAACGTCGCCTACTGGAACCTGCACAAGCGCGACGTGCGCCGCAACGGCGACCATTTCGAGGTCAACGGTAAGCTGCTTCGCTTCTTCCACTTCAGCGGCTACAAGCCGAATACGCCGCACGTCTTGAGCCACCACGCCGGCACGAAACCGCGCATCCTGATGAGCGAGAATCCGGACCTTGTTCAGCTCTGTGACGAGTATGGCCGCAAAGTGCTTGCGCAGGGCTACGGCCGCGGCGAGTCGCCCGCCTATACGTTCGACCGGCTGCCCGGCGGAATCGCCGTCGACGTGCGGATGCGCAGGCTCTTTCGCGATGAGCTGCTCCAGGCGGAGCGGAGCGCTAGTGAGCTGCCGCCCGATCCATTCGACCCCAAGGCGACCGCGAGCTTTTTGGATTGGCTGCGCGAACCGGTTGACAAGGGACGAAAAGGCGACGTTTCGCGCTACGCCTTCGCTCTCTATTTGGAACGCTCCGACCTACAACGCGCTTTCCCCAAGGTGCTCGGTGCCGACGCAGCACGCTATATCGACTGGCTTCATAGGCACGGGCAGCCGCAGGTCGGCTTCGCCAAAGAGCTGCTGACGGGTGAACCGCGGCGGGCATCGCGGCGGGCATCGTTTGTCTCGCGGGCGCGCGGTGCGCTGATTCGCATCGCGAGAGGCATCGAGCGACGCCTGCGCGCTCTCTCGCATGCTCATCCGTTTCTGGCGCGCGCTAAGCCCGCCTGGCGGGCGCTGAAGCGCGCGCGCGTGATTCCCGGACAACGTGGCTTCGCCGCGACCGAGGCTGTGATCGAAGTGGCAGAGCAGCCGACGGCGGGAGTCAACCTCGTCGGTTACCTGAACGCCGAGCTCGGTATCGGCGAGGTGGCGCGAAAGCTCATGGACGGCCTCGACCGCGCCGGAATCGAGTTCTCCACGATCACCTACGATCGCACGCTGAGCCGCCGTGAGCACCAGGTCGAGGAGCGAAGCTCCCAACAGGCGCCTTTCGACATGAACGTGATCTGCGTGAACGCCGATCAGCTGCCGGTCTTCCGCGAGGATGTCGGGCCGGCGTTCTTCGAGCAGCGCTACTCGGTCGGAGTCTGGTTCTGGGAGGTCTCTCGCTTCCCGGCGGTCTTCAACAACGCCTTCGGGCTCGTCGACGAGGTCTGGGCCGCGACCAGCTTCGTGCGAGACGCGATCGCGGCGGCGACTTCGAAGCCCGTGCAGATCGTTCCGCTACCGCTCGAGATGCCGAGCGCCGAGCCGATCCCGCGCGAGCAGCTCGGGTTGCCCGACGGCTTCATGTTCCTGTTCAGCTTCGACTTCCTCAGCATCTTCGAGCGCAAGAACCCGCTCGGGCTCGTCGATGCCTTCAGCCGCGCCTTCGCCGATGGAGAAGGGCCGATTCTCGTCCTCAAGTCCATCAACGGTGAGCACGATCTCGAGTCGCTCGAGCGACTTCGGCTTGCGACAGCCGAGCGCGCCGACATCTACCTGCTCGACGATTACCTCGCGCCGGAGAAGAAGAATGGGCTGATGGCCGGCTGCGACTGCTACGTATCGCTCCATCGCAGCGAAGGCCTCGGACTAACGATGGCGGAGGCGATGGCCTACGGAAAGCCCGTGATCGCCACCAACTACTCGGGCAACGTCGACTTCATGCACGAAAGCAACAGCCTGCTCGTTCCCTTCGAGCTCGTGCCGATCCCCAAGGGCTGCGAGCCCTACCCGGTCGGCGCCGAATGGGCCGATCCGGATATCGACGCTGCCGCCGCGGCCATGAGGCGCGTATTCGATGATCCCGCGGCCGCACAGGAGCTGGGCGAGCGAGCCCGCGACGACATCCTCGAGCGCTTCTCGCTGGATAGGACGGCGGCGTTCCTGGCGGAGCGATTCGCGGCTCGGGCACAGGTACCGGTCGGCGACGCGCGCGCCTAGTCCTTCCGCTTATCCGCCTCAA
>DATCCQ010000058.1:0-3832 GCA_036511185.1 Gaiellaceae bacterium | reverse complement strand
TAGATGCCCTTCTCGACGATCGAGCGGGCCAGCACGGTGGTCGCGTCGAGATGGGCGAAGGTGTTCGCCGGAGCAGGGTCGGTGAGGTCGTCGGCCGGCACGTAGATCGCCTGCACCGAGGTGATCGAGCCGGTGCGGGTGGAGGTGATGCGCTCCTGCAGCTGGCCCATCTCGGTGGCCAGAGTCGGCTGGTAGCCGACGGCGCTCGGCATGCGACCGAGCAGCGCCGAGACCTCGGAGCCGGCCTGAACGAAACGGAAGATGTTGTCGATGAACAGCAGCACGTCCTGGCCGTTCTCACGGAAATACTCCGAGACCGTGAGCGCAGAGAGGGCGACGCGCAGGCGCGCCCCGGGCGGTTCGTTCATCTGTCCGTAGACGAGGGCGACCTTGTCGATGACCTTCGACTCGTTCATCTCGAGCCAGAGGTCGTTGCCCTCGCGCGTACGCTCGCCGACGCCGGCGAAGACCGAGACGCCGCCGTGCTGCTTGGCGATGTTGTGAATGAGCTCCTGGATAAGCACCGTCTTGCCAACGCCGGCGCCGCCGAAGAAGCCGATCTTGCCGCCCTTGATGTAAGGCGTCAGCAGATCGATGACCTTGATGCCGGTCTCGAAGATCTCGAGCGTCGGCGAGAGGTCGCGGAAGGAAGGCGGATCGCGGTGAATCGGCCAGCGCTCCATGTTCGCGGGCGTGCCACCGCGCCCGTCAATCGCCTTTCCGAGCACGTTCCAGAGCCGGCCCAGCGTCTCCTGCCCGACGGGAACGGAGATCGAGCTGCCGGTGTCGAGCGCGATCGCGCCGCGCGCGAGCCCGTCGGTCGATTCCATGGCCACGGCCCGCACCCGATCGTCGCCCAGGTGCTGCTGCACCTCGGCGGTGAGCTTCATCGGCTTGTCGCCCTCGCTGAGCGGCGCGATCTCGATCTCCAGCGCGTTGTAGATCGCCGGCAGCCGATCGGTGAAGGCCACGTCGATCACGACGCCCTTGACCTCGATCACTTTCCCGGTGTTCGGCGCGTCTTTCTTTTGCTCGGTCATCTCTCTCCTACAACGAGGCAAACTCGATCTGGCAGGCGGAAGGTACTCGTGCGGGCACCGCGCGCCAGTCTAGCCCACGCTTTTACTCGCTGGACGGCCGGACTGTCGCCGGGCGAGCCGGCACCGCTAAATAAGCCCTAAAAACCTCTAACGAAATGAAGACCCGCCGACTGGGTGCGATCGGTGGATGCGATGCTAGGACGCAGGGAGCGCTCGTATCGACAGAGATACGGGCGCGACTGAGGACGACGCAGCGCGCCGCCGAGCGCGGCCAGGCGGTGGAGTGCTTCGTTTTGTTAGAGGTTCTAAGGCAGCCAAGCGACGGCGGCGCTCGCGTACTGCGATTGTAGTTGCGGCGGTATCGAGTGAGTGACCGGCGACAACCTCACCGCACTAGGTACCGGCACGGTGGAGCTCATGCCGCCCGAGCCCATGTCCACCGATCCCTGAAGCGCTACCAGGCCAAGCGAGGCGACCATCATCGCGGCCGCAGCGGGAACGCTGTTCCGAGCGATTCGCCGCCGCAGCGGCAAGTGCGGTAGCGCCGAGACCGAAGGCGCTTCGAGCGGAAGGGCTCTGAGCGTGCGCGTAATGGCCTCGACAGCGGCGCCTTTTCGCCTGCAATCGGGACAGGCGCAGACGTGCCGCTCCAGCTTGCGACGCTCCAAGGGGCTCAGCTCTTGATCGAGCGAAAGCGATAGCAACGCCAGCGCATCGGCGCAGGCGTGCCTTTCATTCAACGGACTCACGTCGATTTAGGACGGCCACTTCGCCCGATTGTTAGAGAAAGATAAGAAAGGGGGCTCGGAGGGTGCGCCTATCCCTCGGGCTCGAGCTCGTTATCGCTAGTACGAAGCCAGTCAAAAGCCTCTTCGCTCGTCGCGAAGATCCGCAATCGAAACGGCAGCCGCTCTTCGGCGTGAGCCTCGAACATCCGCGCCAGCCCGAACTTCAGCGACGAGCCGGCGACTACCGCGCAGAGCCCGGGCCCGATCGCCTCGACAAACGGAAGGTGGATGTTCACCAGCCCTTCGATGTCAACGGCCGTGAACTGACTGGCGTCGAGATCCTTGAAGTCGCTGAGGATGTCCATGCCCGGGCGCCAGCGCTGGTCGGAGGTGAGCGCGCTCAGATAGGCAGAGAAGCCCTCCGCGCCGGCAACGCCCCACGCTCTCACGATTGCCAGGTCGGCGTCAGTATCGAACGTAATCTCGAACTCCACCGCTGGAGCTTTACAAGCACGGACGTTCATTACAAGGCCACGGCCGAACGTCAAAGAGCGTTGAGAGTCTCCAATTACGCCGCCGCAGCCGACATGTGCGGCTGCGGCTCAGCAAACGCCGTCGCCCGAGCTATCCGCCCCGAACACTGCCCACACCCACGGTCAGCCCACCCCGCATGTAGGAGCAGACGAGTCACAAGCGCCAAAGGCGCGTGACTCGCACAGAGGTACGCCGACGAAAGTCTTGGCCAGCTCTGCGGGCCGACTTTCGTCGGTTACAGGGCGTCCGCCCCGGCCACGACCTCCAGGATTTCCTGCGTGATCGTCGCCTGGCGGGCGCGGTTCATGATCAGCGTCAGCAGCTCAATCAGCTCATCGGCGTTCTTCGAGGCGTTGCGCATGGCGCTCATGCGGGCGCCATGCTCGGAGGCCGCCGACTCGAGCAGGGCCCGAAATACTTCGGTCTCCAGATAGGCCGGAATGAGCCGCCCGAGGATGATTTCCGGATCGGGCTCGAAGAGCACCTCGCCGCGCACGGGCGGCGCCGCCGCGCTTTCGTCGAAGTTCTCCAGAACCTGCTTGGGAAGCGGCAAGATCTCCTGCTCGACAACGGTCTGCACCATTGCAGTGCCAAAGCGGTTGTAGACGAGCAGCACGGCATCGGCGGCGCCACTCGCATACAGCTCCGCCAAGCGATGGGCTATCGCCTGGGCCTCGGCGAACTCCGGCTGGTCGCTGAAACCCGTCCAGGAGGTCTCGATCTCGCGCTTGCGAAAGCGAAGCGAGGAGCGGCCGCGCTTGCCGGACACCAGCCACTTGACCTCGATCCCCTGAGCCTGGAGATCGTGCTCGAGGGTGAACGAGCGGCGTAACACCTGGGCGTTGAAGGCGCCGGCCAGCCCACGGTCTCCGGTCAGCGGCAGCAGCGCAATCGAGTGCATCTCGCGGTCTTCGAGCAGAGGCAGTCCGTACACCTTCCCCAGCGTCTGAGCGGTCGAGATTATCAGCTCGAGCATGCGGTCGGCGTAGGGGCGCATGGCAACGATCCGCTGCTGCGAGCGCCTGAGCTTGGCGGCTGCGATGAGCTCCATCGCCTTGGTGATCTTGTGTGTCGAAGAAACGGAGCGGATCCGCCGCTTGATGTCTTGCTGGGATGCCATGAGCCGGAGCCCGCGAAACTAGATCGCCAGGCCCGATTCCTCCTCGACGTTGAATACCTGCTCGAACTTCTGCAGCTGGGCGTCGAGCTTGGCGGCAAGCTCGTCGGAGAGATCACCCGTCTCGCGGATCTCCTTCAGGACCCGGCCCTCGCTGCGCAGCTGCTCGCGCAGCTCCTCCTGGAAGCGTGGCACCTGGCTGGGCGGAACGCTGTCGAGGAAGCCGTGGATGCCGGCGTAGATCGCCGCCACCTGCTCCTCGGTCGGCCAGGGCTGGTACTGAGGCTGGTTGAGCGTGGCCACCATCCGCTGGCCGCGGGCCAGCGTCTGCAAGGTCGCCGGATCGAGCTCGGAGCCGAACTGGGCAAAGGCCTCGAGCTCGCGGAAGGAGGCGAGGTCGAGGCGCAGGCGGC
>DATCCQ010000057.1:0-13954 GCA_036511185.1 Gaiellaceae bacterium | reverse complement strand
AACCGCGGCACGGTGACCGCGCGAACTGAGATGATTCACCCATGGTGCTGCTTGCCTCGATTCCGTCGCCCGGTCAGAGCACCATCGACGTCGGGCCCCTGGCGATTCATTTCTACGGGCTGATGCTGCTGCTGGCCATCGCCGCCGCCATGTGGCTGACGGGGGTGCGCTACGTCCGCCGCGGCGGTAACTGGGACCTGATCTTCCAGGTGACCGTTTGGGGCGTGCTGGCCGGCGTCGTCGGCGCACGCCTGTACCACGACGCGACCAGCTGGAACGAGGTCTCGCAAATCCACCACTGGTGGGCGCCGTTCGCCGTCTGGAAAGGTGGGCTGGGTGTCTACGGAGGGATCCTGTTCGGCGTCCTGGCGGGAGCGATTGTCGTTCACAGAGCCGGCGAGAGCATCCCGAAGATGCTCGACATCGTGGCGCCCGGTCTTCTGCTCGCGCAGGCGGTCGGCCGCTGGGGCAACTGGTGGAATCAGGAGCTCTTCGGCAAGCCGACCAAGCTCCCCTGGGGCGTGAAGATCGATCTGGTCAACAGGCCGGCAGGCTACGAGCGCTTCTCGACCTTCCATCCGACCTTTCTCTACGAGTGCCTGCTGGCGCTGCTCGGCGTCGGTCTGCTGCTATTGCTCGATCGCCGCTTCAAATTCCGGGCGCCCGCCCTCTTCTCTCTCTACGTCGCCTACTACGCGCTGGTGCGCTTCTTCATGGAGCTGCTGCGGATCGATCCTTCCCACCACTTTCTCGGGCTTCGCCTGAACGCCTGGGTCTCGGCTCTGGTCTATATTTGCGCCTGGGGCTTCTTTGTTTGGTGGCAGCTCATACGTCGACCTAGCGAGCCCGCAGCGAAGGATGAGGGCGGGCCTGAGCCGCCCGAGTCGCCTAAGAAAAGCCGCTCGAAGAGGTCGAAGAAGAAGAAAGAGCCTTCGGTGAAGGTCAAGGGGCCACGAATGAGCGTGCCCAAGGGGCGCGTCCGGCCGGGTCGCTAGGCTCGGCGAGATGCGTGTTGCCGAGCTCGAGCTGGATCTCGAGGCCTTCGAGGGTCCCCTCGACCTCCTGTTAACCCTTGTGCTCAAGGAGGAAATCGATCTCGCTGAGATCGACGTAGCCGGCATCGTGCTGGCCTTCATCGAGGAGATGCTCGGAGCCGTTCGGGCGGAGGATGGCGCTGCCCAGTGCGAGCTGGGAGAGAGCGATCTCGAGGCTTGCGGCGAGTTCCTAGTTCTGGTCTCGGCGTTGCTGGAGCTGAAGGCGCGGCTGCTCTTCGACGACGAGGCCGCCGAGCTGGCCGAGCTGGAGCCCGAGGAGGCCGCCGAGGAGCTGGCACGCCGGCTGGCTGCCTACCGGCGAACCAAGGAGGCAGCGGCCTGGCTGGCGAGCAGGCTCGAGCAGGAGCAGGACCGCTTCTTCCGGCTTGGCCCGGCTCCACTTCGCCCGCCCATCTCCCGGACGGTCGCCCCACAGGATCCGGCCGCTCTGGTCGCCGCTCTGCGCGTGCTCGCAACGCCGCCCGCGGCTGTATCTCTGGCGCACATGGCGCTTCGCTACCCGCCGCTCGACCAGTTCGTACAGCGCTTCCGCTCGCTGCTCGCCAAGCGCCAGCGTATTGACTTCGAGAGCGAGTTCGGTGAGCTTTCGCGGGTTGAGCAAGCCGTTGCCTTTCTGGCTCTACTGGAGCTCGGCAGGTCGGGTGAGATAGCGATCAAACAGGCGGCGCCGTTCGCGCCTATCCGTATCGAAAGACGAAGCAAAGAGAGGATTCCTGCATGGACGAGCGCCCGCTCCGCCTGATCACAACGAGTCCGCTTGACGCGCTGGCGCGCACCGTCGAAGCGCTGCTGGTGGTGGCCTCGGCGCCGCTCTCCCTGGACGATCTGGCCGCGGCCGCGGAAGACGACGCCGAGCGCGTCGAGGCCGCCCTCGGCCTGGTCGGCGAGCGCCACAGCGAAGGTCGCAGCGGAATCGTGCTCGAGCACGTGGCCGGCGGCTATGCGCTGCGGGCTTCACGTGACGCGGCGAGAGCCTGCTCGCGCCTGTTCGAACGCCCCGTTCAGCGTTCGCTCTCGCAGGCGGCGCTGGAGACGCTGGCCATCGTGGCCTATCTGGGCCCCTGCTCGCGACCAGAGATCACCCGTATCCGCGGTGTTGCGGCGGAGGCCACCGTCGCCAACCTACTCGAGCGCGGGCTGATCTCCGAGTCCGGGCGCGACGACGGGCCCGGCGGAGCGATCCGCTACCGCGTCACAGCGCTCTTCGAGCGTGTCTTCGGGTTGGAGAATCTGGCCGCGTTGCCGCGCCTGGAAGATTTCGAGGGCGACGTCGAGACGATCCGCGAGCGACTGCACGCCGTGGCCGAGCAACGCGGCGCTTGATCTGAGCCAACAGAGCTCTAGTTGCGGTAGGGCGCCGGCTCGAGGCTGACGACTTTGATCGGCGCGGCGAACGCGTCGGCCTTCCCGATCTCATAGTTCGGGCCGCCGGGCTCTTCGATCAGGAAGCGTTTCGCTCCGGGCTCGTTCTCCTCGGACAGCAGTGAGAGAAAGCCGGTCTTCACTTGCCCGCTCCAGTAGTGCATCGGGATCACGGTCTGCGGCTGCACTACCCGGGCGAAGGCGGCGGCCTTGGCTGCGATCGGATGTGTCCAGTCGATCGGTAGGAACAGCAGGTCGATTCGCCCGGGGAAGAGCGTTTCGAGTCGCTCTCTCTGTGCGGGCTCGTCGATGGCCTCGATATCGCCCTGGCAGTCGCCGGCGAAGACGATCTTCAGTTCCTCGAAGGTGATCAGGAAGCTGGTGTTGTCGCCCGGCGCGTGCTCGCTCGTCTTGATCGGCTCGAAAGCGATGCCGTCGATGCCGACCTCCTCGTGCAGGTGCGCGCCGTCGAGAATTGTGGCCCCGGGAAATTCGTTACCCCGGTCGTGATCGTCGTCGTGGTGCGAATAGAGGACGACGTCAGGATGAAGGTCGCCGAGGTCGTAGATCGGGCCGTCGAGCCCGTAGGCGTTCGACTGGCCGTAATCGGTGAGAACTGAGACGCCGTCCGCGAAACGCAGAACGAACGACGAGTGGCCGAGGTAATGAATTCGAAGCAACGGTTCGGGCATTCGCCAGCGAACAGTAACGACGGCTGCTGACGGGAAAAGCGAATATTCGTAAACCATGCGCCTGAACGCCTACCTCGCCCGGGCCGGTGTCGCCTCGCGCCGAGGCGCCGACGAGCTGATCAAGGCCGGCCGCGTGCTCGTAAACGGCGAGCCCGGTCAGTTGAACACCTTCGTCGCCGCGCGTGACCGAGTCGAGGTCGACGGCAAGCTCGTCGCCAAGCAGAAGCTCACCTATCTGCTTCTGTACAAGCCGGCGGGAGTTGTGACGACGGCAAGCGACCCGCAAGGGAGGCGCACGGTGGTCGAGCTGGTGCCGGCGGAGCCCAGAGTGGTGCCGGTCGGTCGGCTAGACGCCGATACGACCGGAGCGCTTCTCTTCACCAACGACGGCGAGCTGGCGCATCGCCTCGCCCATCCTCGCTACGAGGTCGAGAAGGTCTACGAGGCGGAGTTGGAGCGCGAGCCGAGCGACAAGGCTTTACGGGAGCTGGCCGAGGGCGTCGAGCTTGAGGACGGGCGCACCGCGCCGGCGAAGGTGCGCCGGCTGGCGCCGAAGCTGATCGAGCTGTCGCTGCACGAGGGGCGTAACCGGCAGGTCAAGCGCATGTGCGTCGCCGTCGGCAGCCCGGTCGTGCGCCTGCGCCGCAGTCGTTACGCCGGGCTCGACCTGAAGGGGCTTGCGCCGGGAGAGTGGCGAGCGCTCGGCCGGGGCGAGATCGAGGCGCTGCAGAAGTTGACCGGCTTGGCGCCCGACGCAAGCTGAGTCGTAATCGCGGATACGAAAGGCGCCCGCTCATCGCGGTCGGCTTCTCGAAAACCTATCGCCTCTGCTTCTGGATCTAGCTGATCTTCACCGCGGTGCCGTAGGCGCAGATCTCGCTGGCCATGGTCTGCCCGCCGAGGTCGGAGACGTCGAAGCGCATGGCAAGAACGCAGTTCGCGCCCATTTCCTCGGCCGCCTCGGACAGCCGGGCGATCGCGTCCTGGCGGCTCGAGGCCAGCTGCTTGGTCATGCCCTTCAGCTCGCCGCCGATGATCGATTTCAGGCCGGCGCCGATCTGGGCACCGATGTTGCGCGAACGCACGGTCAGCCCGAAGACCTCGCCGATCACTTCGGTGATTTCGTGGCCGGGTACGTCATTCATGGTCGAGATCAACATCTCGTCACACTTCCTTTGGTCGGGTGAAGCCCATTCGGTCGTACATCTTCTCCAGGGTCGGCGCCGCGGCCTCGCTCGCTTTGGCGGCGCCGATCGCCAGCATCCGCTCGAGCTCGTCCGGGTCGCCTCGCAGCTCGCGGTAGCGCGCCTGGATTGGCTCTAGCAGTGCCACGACGGCATCGCCGACGTCAGTCTTGAGCTGCCCGTAGCCGGCGCCTTCGAAACGCTTCTCGACCTCGGCGATCGATTCGCCCGTGGCCACGGTCATGATCTCGATCAGGTTCGAGACGCCCGCCTTCTCGGTCGGGTCGTGCACGATCTCGCGCCCGGAGTCGGTGACCGCGGTCTTCAGCTTCTTTCGGACAACGTCGGGCGGGTCGAGCAGGCGGATCGTTCCCTGGTCGGTCGAACCCGTCTTGCCCATCTTGTCGGTTGGATCCTGAAGGTCCATGATTCTCGCGCCGATCTCGGGATAGACGCCATTCGGCACTGTGAAGGTCTGGCCGAAGCGGGAGTTGAAGCGCTCGGCGACGTCGCGGGTGAGCTCCAGGTGCTGGCGCTGGTCGTCGCCGATCGGGACGATGTCGGCCTGGTAGAGGAGGATGTCGGCCGCCATCAGGATCGGGTAGTTGAAGAGCGCTGCCGAGACGAACTCTTGCTGGGGGCCCTTCTCCTTGAACTGGGTCATCCGTCCGAGCTGGCCGTAGCTCGTGGCCGCCGATAGGAGCCAGGTAGCCTCGGCATGGGCACGGACGTGGCTCTGGACGAAGACGGTCGAGCGTTCGAGGTCGAGCCCGGTAGCGAACAGTATCGCGCCGAGGTCGAGCGTCCGCTCGCGCAGCTGGTCTGGCTCGTAGTCGACTGTGATTGCGTGCAAGTCGACGATGCAGAAGAAAGCCTCGCCCTTTTCCTGCGATGCCGCGTACTGACGGAAGCCGCCGCTGTAGTTGCCGAGGGTCGGCTCGCCCGTCGGTTTGATACCGGAAAATATTCTCATCGGCGGGGATTATCCCTGAGAAGCCGGAGTAGTCGGGGATCAACCTGGTATCGCCACTAGACTTGCTGGAAATGAGAGCATCAGCGGCATCACGAGAGGGTCAGTCGGGAGCGAGGATCTCGCGCCTGGCGATCGTAGGCACGGGCTTGATCGGGGCTTCGGTCGGGCTTGCGGCCAAGCGGGTCGGCGCGGAGCAGGTTGCCGGCTTCGATCCGGATCCGGACGCGCTTCGCATCGCCAAGGAGCGCGGCGCCATTGATCTCGCCGCCGCGACGCCGGCCGAAGCGGTCTCGGCTGCCGAGCTGGTGATCGTTGCCGCACCGGTCGCCCAACTGCCGGCGCGCGTGCTGGAAGTGCTCGAACTGGTTGGCGAAGCCTGCACGGTAACCGACGTGGGTTCCACCAAGGGCGCGGTCTGCGCAGCCGCCGCCGCCGACAATCGTTTCATCGGTGGGCATCCCGTCTGCGGCTCCGAAACGAGCGGGCCGGAGTACGCAAGCGCGGACATCTTCGAAGGCGCGACCTGGTTTCTGACCCCGCTCGACGCCACCGACCCCGACCGCTACCGCATGCTGCACGGCTTCGTGGCTTCGCTCGGCGCCCAGCCGGTGGCCATCGACCCCGCCGCCCACGATCGCCTTGTCGCGCTATCCAGTCACCTTCCCCACGCTCTTTCCAACCTGCTGGTCAATCAGGCCGGATCAACGCGGGTGGAGGGGCACGAGCCACTTGCCAGCGCGGGCGGGTCACTCAGAGACATGACGCGCGTCGCCGGAGCCAACCCGCGCATCTGGGTTGACATCTTCCTTGAGAACGCAGATCCGCTGCGCGAGGCTCTCGCCGAGCACCGGCGGCTGATCGAGCAACTCGAGCAGGCGCTTGCCAGCGGCGACGCCGGCTTCCTCGACCAGTGGATCGGTGAAGCCGGGCTGCATCGCCGTCACCTGCTGGCCGAGGTCTATCCGAGCACGGGCGGGCTCTTCCGCCTGCGTGTGCACATGGCCGACGAGCCCGGCGTGCTGGCCGGTATCACTCAGGTGCTGGGGGCCGAGCGGATCAACATCGAAGACCTCGAGATGCAGCACGTCTCGCCCGATCGCGGCGGTTCACTCGCGATCGTGATCGCCGGTGAAGGCGAGGCGCGGCGGGCGGCCAAGCTACTCGAGGCCCAGGGCTACGGCGTCGTCGTCTCGGACATCATGGAGGAGGACGCTTGAGGCGGGTAGAGCCGGCGGCGGCGCTAGTCGGCGACATCGCCGTGCCGGGGATCAAAGGACTCTGCCAGCGGGCTGCGCTGTTGGCTGCGGTCGCCGACGGAGTCAGCGAGATCCGCGGCTTCGGTCACGCCGCCGATACCGATGCGGCGCTCGACGCCGTACGTGCCCTCGGTGTTCAGGTAAACGAACCGAGCCCAGGCACGATCAGGATCGAAGGCGTTGGCCTACGCGGCTTGCGCGCGCCGGATCACCCAATCGATTGTCGCAACGCCGGCACGCTGCTCAGGCTCCTGGCCGGCGTGCTCGCCGGGCAGGAAGGCCGCTTCGTGCTGACAGGCGACGAATCGCTCTCCAGCCGCCCGCACGAGCGCATCGCTATTCCGCTCAGGCAGATGGGCGCCGAGGTCGAGACGACGAACGGCTCGGCGCCGGTGACCATCTCGGGCGGCTCGCTCCAGCCCACCACATACGTGTTGCCAGTGGCCAGCGCCCAGGTCAAGTCGGCGATTCTGCTCGCTGGGCTCTTCGCCAGCGGCGGCCCGACGACGGTGATCGAGCCGGTGCCGACGCGCGACCACACCGAGCGCCTGCTCACTTCGCTCGGCGTGCGTGTGCGCCACGAGGGCAGCGAAATCAGCGTCTGGCCGGTCGAGCACATCCCGCCGCTTGATCTAGACATTCCCGGCGACTTCTCCTCAGCGGCGCCCTTCCTGGTCGGCGCCTCGCTGCTGACCGGTTCCGAGCTGCGCATCCACGACGTCAACTTGAACCCGACGCGGATCGGCTTCCTGGGCGTGCTCGAGCGCATGGGCGCGCGCACGACCGTCTACGACCGCCGCACGTCGGGCGGTGAGCTGGTTGGCTCCCTCGGCATCCGCTCGGCAGATCTGACAGCGACGACGATCGAGTCGCACGAGGTGCCGAACGTGGTTGACGAGCTGCCCCTGTTCGCGCTGACGGCGGCGATGGCGCACGGCGTGAGCCAAGTGCGCGGCGCCGAGGAGATGCGGGCCAAGGAGTCCGACCGGATCGATACGACGACCGAGGCGCTGCGCGGGCTCGGCGTCCACATCACTCAGGCGCCGGACGGCTTCAGCGTGCGCGGCGTTCCGACGCGCTTCAAGGGCGGGCTGGTCGAATGCCACGCCGATCACCGCATCGCCATGCTGGGCGGAATCGCCGGCATTCTCTCGAGCCACGGAGTCGAGATCGATGACCCGGACTGCGTGGCAGTAAGCTTCCCCGACTTCTTCGAGCTCCTGGACGAGGTCGCCAGGCGCGATTTCGTTCCGGAGGAAGGATGAGTTAGTGCCCGTTCAAGCAATACCCTCCGGCCTCTGGCCCGCGATCACGCGGCGCGCTGCCGCGTCCTCAGTCGCGCCCGTAGCTAGCGGCTACGAGCGCTCCCTGCGTCCTTGCATCGCTTGGTGCTTACGACCCAGAACCTCGGAAGCATCACTTGAAAGGGCACAGCTTTGATCGTGACGATCGACGGGCCGGCCGGAGCCGGCAAGAGCACTGTGGCTCGAGGCCTGGCGACCAAGCTCGGCTTCCTCTATCTCGATACCGGCGCGATGTACCGCGCCCTGACCTGGCTGGCCTGCGAGCGCGGCGTCGATCCCGAGGACGGAGCGGCGCTGGCCGAGCTGGGCCGCGCCAACCCGATCGATTTCGACAGCGCAGGCCGTACCAAGATCGGTGGAATCGACGTGACCGAGGAGATCCGCCGGCCGGAGGTCGACCGCGTCGTCTCGCCGGTCTCGCGCCAGCCCGAGGTGCGCGAGCTGATGCGCGAGCGCCAGCGCGAGCTGGCCGCACTCGGCGACTCGGTGATCGAAGGCCGCGACATCGGTCGCGTTGTCGTGCCCCAGGCCGAGGTTAAGGTCTATCTGGTCGCCGACGAAGCCGTGCGCGCCGGCCGGCGACTGGCCGAGCGCCCGGGCGGCATCGCCGAAGTCCTGGCCGCCGACATGCGCCGGCGCGACGAGCGCGACGCGCCCCAGATGCAGCCCGCCCCCGACGCGGTGCACATCGACACCACCAACCTGAGCGTCGAAGAGGTCGTGGAGAGAATCGAGTCGCTGGTGGCCGAGAAGCGGCTGAGCGGGAGGTGAGCGTGGCAGAGAAGAAGGAGTACCTGTGGGGCTACACGCCGCGTCGCGAGAAGTTCGGCAAGGGGACGGTAGGCACGCTGGCCCGTGTCCTCGGGCGCGTGCGCTCCTATGGGCACGAGAACGTGCCCATGGAGGGCGGGATCGTTCTTGCCTTCAACCACTTTTCGATGATCGATCCGCCCGCCTTCGGCGGCTTCTGCCCGCGTCGCTGTTACTTCCTGGCCAAGAGCGAGGTTATGAGTGTGCCGGGCCTCTCCCAGTTCCTCAGTCTCTTCGGCACCTTCCAGGTGCGCCGCGGCGAATCCGACCGCGAAGCGGTGCGCCGGATGCGCGAGGTCGTCCGCGCCGGCGAGGCGCTCGGCGTCTTCATCGAAGGGACGAGGCAGAACTCGGGCGAGCTCGGTGAGGCCATGCCCGGCGCCGCCATGGTCGCTCTACGGGAGGGCGTGCCGGTGCTGCCGGCGGCCGTGCGCGGCAGCGAGTCCTGGAAAGGCTGGAACTTCCACCCGGTGACTCTGGCCTGGAGCCGGCCGATGAGCTTTCCCGGAATTCCGGCCAACAGCAAGGGCTACCACGAGGTGACGACCGAGATCGCCAATGAGATCCACCGTCTCTGGGAATGGCTGGGCGAGGTTCAGGCCCAGGGGCGGCCGCGCGGCCTGACCGTGCCGCCGCGGGATTGAGAGCTGGGCGAGACTGGCCGTGAGACGCAAAGGCAAGCAGGGAGATTCGGCGCCGGAAGGCAGCGTGCACCTCTCCGGCCGGGTGGCCATCGTCGGCTTTCCGAACGTCGGTAAATCCACCCTGGTCAACCGCCTGACCGGCAGCCGCACCGCGGTCGTGCACGAGACCTCCGGCGTCACGCGCGACCGAAAAGAGCTCCTTTGCGACTGGAACGGCCAGAACTTCCTGCTCATCGACACCGGCGGAGTCGATCTCGGCGATTCTTCGCCGCTGACCAAGGCCATTGCCGAGCAGGCGCGAACCGCCATCGGCGAGGCCGACGTGGTCGTCTTCCTGGTCGATGCAACTCTCGGAGTCACGGCCGGAGACGAAGAGGTGGGTGAGATCCTGCGCACAGCAAATAAGCCGGTGCTGCTGGCCGCGAACAAGATCGACGACCCGGCGCAGGAGATACGAGCACTCGAGTTTCATCGTCTCGGCCTCGGCGACCCGCTCCCGATCTCGGCTCTGCACGGCCTCGGCTCGGGCGACCTGCTCGATCGCATGGTCGAGCTGCTGCCCGGAGATACGCAGCAACAAGCCGGCGAAGAGGCGATCAGGGTGGCCATCCTGGGCCGCCCGAACGTGGGCAAGTCGTCGCTACTCAACGCCCTGCTCGGGCAGGAGCGAGTGATCGTCTCCGACCGCCCCGGAACGACCCGCGACGCCATCGACACCCGGCTCGTCCGCGGCGAGCAGGAGTTCCTGCTGATCGATACCGCCGGGCTCAGGCGCAAGCGCAAGCACCGTCAGGGAATCGAGTACTACTCCGAATTGCGCGCGATCGAGGCCGCCGAGCGGGCCGACATAGCGCTGGTGCTGGTGGACTCCGAGGAGGGGCTGGTCGACCAGGATCTGAGCGTCGCCGACGTCGCCCGTAGGGCGCAGTGCGCAACGCTAGTGGTGCTGGCCAAGTGGGATATCTCCCATTTCGCCGCCGACGATCTGCGCCCCGAGATCCAGCGCCGCGTGCGCCAGCGACCGCCGGTGCGAGCCGTCTCAGCCAAGACCGGCAGGGGAGTCGGCAGGTTGCTCGACGACATCGAAGAGCTCTTTTCCCGCTACTCGGGCAGGGTGACCACCGGCGAGCTGAACCGCTTCCTGGGCGAGCTGACGGAAGCCCGCCAGGCGCCTTCCCGCGACCGGCGCCGGCTCAAGATGCTCTACGGGGCTCAGGTGCAGGTACGTCCGCCGCGCTTCCGCATCAATGTCAACGATTCGACGCTCGTTACGCGCGACTATGGTTACTGGGTCGAGAATGAGCTGCGCGAGCGATTCTCGCTCGACGGGGTGCCGGTCACGATCGATTTCATCGGGCGGTGAGGGTGTGCAGGTCGTAGTCCTGGGAGCGGGGATGTGGGGAACGGCGTTCGCCCAACTACTCGCTGGCCGCGGCCACGAGTTGACGCTCGTTGACAGCGACCCTGAGGTTGTTCGCTCCCTGATCGAGAGCGGTAGGAACCTTCGCCACCTGCCCGAGCTCGAGCTCAAGGGCGTCAAGGCGCTCGCGGTCGAGCAGGCCGCGGAGCTCTTCGAGCAGGTCGATCTGCTGGTGGTGGCGGTGCCGAGTCGTACCTTTGCTGCGGCGGTTGCCGCTTTGCCCGGCAGCTCGCCGCTCCTTAGCCTGACCAAGGGCCTCGATCCGCTCTCCAGCGCCAGGCTTTCGACACTCGTAAAGGGACGGCCTGTGGCCGTTCTCTCGGGCCCCAACTTCGCCGAGGAGATTGCCGCCGGGCTGCCCGCCGCCGCCGTCGTCGCCAGTGAAGATATCGAGCTGGCCACGCGGCTCCAGGCGGAGATCGCGTCGAGCTCCTTTCGCGTCTACGTCAACCCCGACCTGATCGGAGTGGAGCTCTGCGGCGCCGCCAAGAACGTGATCGCATTGGCCGCCGGCGCGGTTGACGGGCTCGGGCTGGGCGACAACGCCAAGGCCACGCTGATGACCCGCGGCCTGGCCGAGATGACCCGTCTCGGGCTGGCCTGCGGCGCTCGGGCCGATACCTTCGCCGGGCTGGCCGGGATGGGTGACCTGATTGCAACCTGCTGGCATCCTCGCGGTCGCAACAGGCGCGCCGGTGAGCTGATCGGCCGCGGCGTCACGCCCGAGCAGGCTCGCGAGCAGATCGGCACCGTCGAGGGCATGACGACGGCGCCCGTTCTCAGCGAGATGGCGCAGCGAGCGGGCGTCGAGCTGCCGATCACCGAGGCGGTGTGTGCCGTTCTGCGCGGCGGGGAAGTAAAAGAGCTCGCAATCGAGTTAATGGGAAGGAAGCCGACCGGGGAGTGGTCGGCGTCAGTAGTCTGATCTACTCTTCGCTTACACCCGTCTCTAAGTCCGGAGGTTTCTCTCAATGCGTCGTATCTCTCTCTCCCTAGCTCTCGCCCTCAGCTGCCTGCTCGTACTGGCGGCCTGTGGCGGTAAGAACAAGAGCAGTTCTGCCAGCGCAACCGCGAACGGCAGCTCAGGCATCGCGGGCGCCGAAATCGCACCTGCCAGCGCGACTGCCTTCGTCTCGATCAACACCGATAGCAGCAGCGCTCAGTGGAAGCAGGCGATGGCGCTCATGGCCCGTGTCCCCTCGCTGCAGGCGAGCCTCAACAAGAGCCTGACCAGCTCGGGCATTACGCTCGCGGACGTCGAAGAAGCGATGGGCCCGACCACGGTCGTCGTTGAGATGGGCACGTCGGCCAAACCCACATCGGTCGTTCTCACCAACCCGAAGGATCCCACCAAGCTAAAGGGCATGCTGGCCAAGGACAAGAAGAACAAGTCGGTCACTACCGAGATCGGTTCCTGGCTCGCGATCGCCGATACGCAGGCTGCGCTCGATCAGTTCAAGAGCGCCGCGGCGGGCGGAAAGCTGGTCGATTCGGCCAACTTCAAGGCCGCTGTCGGAGGCGTTCCTGCCGATGCGCTCGTGAAGGTCTACCTCAAGGGCTCGGCGATAAGCGCTTCCGCGCTCTCCTCTCTCAGTTCCACCACCACCTCCAGTTCCACCACCACCTCCAGTTCCAATTCGGCGTCTAAGGCGCTCGACAAGGCTCTGGCGAAAAACCCGCTGGAGTGGGGGACGCTGGCCGTCAGCGCCGTGTCCAAGGGGCTCTCGATCGAGGGCGTCTTCAAGGGCAAGACAAGCCTGACCAACGCCAGCTCGTCATTGATCGACCAGGTTCCGAGCGGAACCTCGTTCGCGGTCGATTTCGACGGAAAGACGCTCGGTCTCGACAAGGCGGTTCAGAGCCTGCGCAAGAGCAAGACGTACGCGAGCCAGATTCCGCAGATCGAGGCGGCGCTCGGCGTCAAGCTCGACGATCTCGCGGCCCTGGCTGGAAGCGAGATGTCGATCTACGGAACCAAGTCGGGCATCGGAGTGCTGATCAAGGCACAGGACGCGGCCAAGACCAAGGCGATGCTCGACAAGGCAGTCACGCTCCTGGCTGCGCAGCTCAAAGGTTCGAGCAAGTCGACCACGGTCGCCGGCGTCCAGGCCACCGAGCTGACGTTCGGAACGACGAGCATCTACTACGGCGTCAAAGACGGGAATCTCTTCCTCGTCACCGACGTAAGTGCGCTGCCCGGCAGCTCGAAGCTCTCGAGCGATCCCGCCTACAAGGCGGCCGCAACGGGGCTGTCCGTGCCGGCGAGCAACCTCGGAGTCGTTTATCTCGACTTCGCCAAGCTGGCCGCCCTCTCCAAGAGCTCGATCGCCAAGAGCGGCGGCTCGATCCTCAAGGGTCTCGGCGGCTCGAGTACAAGCCCGAGCGGTGCAAGCGCGAATCTCAACAACCTCGAGGGCCTGTCCTCGCTACTCGGTTACGCCACCGCCAACGGTGACAAGGTCGAGTTCAAGGGGCTGCTCTCGACCAAATAGGTAACACGGATGAGGCGTCGCCGCCTGGTTCAGCGCGGCGGCGCCTCGTCTCTCCCGCCTTGGCGTTGCGTACGCCGGTCGGGCGGTGGGACCAAGCCAATGTCGCCTCGGCCGCCAAGTACCAAGTAGTTCGGTTTCTCAAACGACTCGAAGGGAGATTCGGTAGTGTCAGCGCCTATGAGTGAGTTCCTCTTCACCTCGGAATCGGTCACCGAAGGCCATCCGGACAAGATTGCCGATCAGATCGCCGATTCGGTGCTCGACGCTGTGCTCGCGAGCGATCCGGGCGGACGAGTCGGCTGCGAGACGATGGTCACGACCGGGCTCGTGATCGTGGCCGGCGAGATCACTACCGACACCTACGTCGACATCACCAAGCTGGCGCGGACGAAGATCGCCGAGATCGGCTACACGCGCGCCAAGTTCGGCTTCGATGCCGAGACCTGCGGGGTCATCACCGCGGTTGACGAGCAGTCGCCGGACATCGCCCGCGGCGTCAACGCTTCGTACGAGACCCAACATGGCGACGAGGATCCAATCGACAAGGAGGGCGCCGGC
Source organism: Gaiellaceae bacterium (assembly GCA_036511185.1). Classification (GTDB taxonomy): domain Bacteria; phylum Actinomycetota; class Thermoleophilia; order Gaiellales; family Gaiellaceae; genus Fen-549. The sequence continues at coordinate 204 of DATCCQ010000057.1, read as the reverse complement.
GATCAGGGCATGATGTTCGGCTACGCCTCGAACGAGACGGCCGAGCTGATGCCGTTGCCGATCCTGCTCGCGCACAAGATCTGCAAGAGGATGGCCGAAGTGCGCAAGGCGGGCGTGATGCCCTACCTGCGCCCCGACGGGAAATCCCAGGTGACGATTCGCTACGAGATCGACGAGCACGGCGTCCAGCGCCCGGTCGAGATC
>DATCCQ010000056.1:0-11254 GCA_036511185.1 Gaiellaceae bacterium | reverse complement strand
GAGGGCGACGTGACTCCGCTCGCCGAGACGATCGAACTGCAGATCCAGCCGCCTTATCGCGCCTACGGCGTCCGCCAGGAGGGCGATCTCTGGGCGGTTGCAGCACGCGGAATCGAGATTGCCCGCTTCACGGCGACAGGCTACGAGATCGAGCTGACGGTCAGAGGCGCCGAGCGCGAGCTTGTTATGGACGGAAGAAAGTCCTCTGGCAGCGTACCCGAGCTCGAGCGTCTGGGTAAGGAGGAAGGCGCCGACTACTTCGCCCGCGCGGTTTGCATTGACGACGACCTCTGGGAAGTGACGGTCAACCCGCTCTAGCTCGTGTAGTAAAAGTAAGGCTGGAAGCCCCGCCAAAGCGGAGTAGCGTCCGGGTCGTCGGAGTTCGCGCGGGACATTTCTCTCGTAATGAGCGGGCCGTTGTGCCAATACTGTCAACGCTTATGGACTTCGAGATCGAATGGGTCGATTCGTCACTGGTCATCTGCCGGACGTCGGGCGTCGGCACGGTCGAGGGCTATGAAGCTCTTATGCGGGCTCTGACGTCAGACCCGCAGTTCCGGCCGGGCGTTGACGTGATAACAGACCACACCAACGTCGACATCTCGACTCTCACGGCTGCCGAGGTCAAGCAGGTCGCCGGCCTCCGAGTCCGGTTCCTGGGTGCGATGGCGGGACGCGCAGCCGGAGTCGTCGGTCCAGACTCGCTGATGAGATACGGGCTCGGGCGCATGTTCGAGGCCCACGTCGCTTCGCAGGCGGGCCCCAAGATCGAGATTTTTAAGACGGTCGAGGAAGCCATGGCCTGGCTGCGCGGAAGCGATTTCAAGGCTCCTCCGGCGCCTTGACGCGCTGAGCTCACGATTAGTTCGGTTGTCGCGGCTCTCTGAGGTTTCGTTGACTACGTTCAGCTGCGGGGCGAGTATTCGATGACCATGGAGTTCGAGCTCGAATGGGTTGATCCGTCGCTGGTCATCTGTCGGACCTCGGGCTTGGCCAGCGTCGACGGCTACGAGACCATGATGCAAGCCTTGGTCTCAGACCCGCAATTCCGGCCCGGCGTTGACGTAATCACGGATCGCACGAACGTCGACGTTTCGGCGCTCACGGCCGCCGATATCGAAAGGCTCGCCGATATCCGCGCCCGGGCTACGGGTGCGGCGGCAGGACGCTCGGCCATGGTCGTAGGCCCGGGCTCACCGATGAGATACGGACTTGGACGCATGTTCGGGGCATATTTCGACACGCAATCGGGCGCCGATATCGCGGTATTCGAGACGGTCGAGAAAGCCATCGCCTGGCTACGCGGAACCGATTCCCTAGCTCCCTGACGAACTGCTCCTGCTGCCGCAGGGGAGCCAAATCACTGCCAAGCCCGTAACATGCTCTGGCCGGATACGAACTCCAGAAAGGCGCCCCTTGCCAGCAGAAGAAAAAGACGAACCGCTGTACAAGCACCCGCAGAGCGAAGAGGATCTCGTCTCGGGCATCGAGTCCGAGAAGGTCGACGACGAGAGCCCGGCGCTCGAGGTGTCCGCAGTCGGTAATAAGCCCGAGCCCGAGCCCGAGCAGGACGATAACGCCGAGGAGTCCCGCGGCGTTGTCGTGTCGCTTATCGCGCCTGAAATAACGGGCGACTACGCGGTTTTCGTTGCCTTGCCCGAGCGACTGATCATCGTCGAGGAGCAGGAGGGAGACAGCGATCTCGGCACCCTCGCCGATGCGATCGAAAAAAGACTCCAGGCGCCCTACCGCGCACGAGCCCTGCGGGTTGACGAGCGTCGTTTCGTCGTGGTGGCGGGCCAGATCGAGACGGTCGAGCTGCCCGGGCTGGACGGCGAGGAGCTCGTCGTCTTCGCGCTTCCGGACGGCCAGCGCACGGCTGTTCTCGACGGCGCGAGCTACCAACTTGCCAGCGCCGAGGTGGAAGCGATCTTGGATGAGTCGGCGCCCTGCCTGCTCAGGCTCGAGAACGTCGACGAGGCGGTCTGGGAAATCTCGCTGGAACTGCTCTAGCCCGCGCCTCGACGCTACTTCGTGTCGGAGTCGTAGCTCGGCTTCCCTGTAACCTTTCTGCATGACCGAGATGGGGGCATCTTTCGAGCGCATGCTGCGCGTCGGCGAAGGCCGGCGGATGAAGCGCATTCACTCCACTGCCGAGTACATCACCACTCTCGAGCCCGATTTCGTCAAGCTCTCAGACGCCGAGCTCTACGCCAAGACGGCCGAGTTCAGGCAGCGGCTCGAGAACGGCGAGAAGCTCGACGACGTACTGCCGGAGGCCTTCGCAGCGGTACGTGAGGCGCGCCGGCGCGAGTCCGATCAGCGCATGTTCGACGTCCAGCTGATGGGCGGCGTGGTGCTGCACGAGGGCGACATCGCCGAGATGAAGACTGGCGAGGGCAAGACCTTCGTCGCCACGCTGCCGCTCTACCTGAACGCCCTGACGGGCAAGGGCGCTCACCTGGTCACGGTCAACGACTACCTGGCCAGGCGCGACGCCGAATGGAACCGCGGCGTCTTCGAGCGCCTCGGCATGGCCGTCGGCTTCGTCCAGAACATGATGCCCTTCGCCGAGCGCAAAGCCTCCTACGACTCCGATGTCACCTACGGCACCAACTCCGAGTTCGGTTTCGACTATCTGCGCGACAACATGGCTGTCTCCAAGGAGGAGCTGGTCCAGCGTGGATACCACTACGCGATCGTGGACGAGGTCGACTCGATCCTGGTCGACGAGGCCAGGACGCCGCTGATCATCTCCGGTCAGCCCGAGACGGCGGCCAAGATCTACTACGACTTCGCCCGCGTGACCAAGCAGCTGCACGGCGTCCGCGCCGACCCGCTGCGCAAAGAGCCGCCGCCCGACGCCGACTACGAATACGACGAGAAGCACATGAGCGTCTCGCCCTTCCCGCCCGGGATTGAGAAGGTCGAGCGGGCGCTCCGAATCGAGAACCTCTACGCGCCGCAGAACTCGCAGCTCGTCAATCACATGGTCCAGGCGATGCGGGCTCAGTCGCTCTACAACCGCGACGTCGAGTACGTGATCCAGGACGGCGAGGTCAAGATCGTCGACGAGTTCACCGGCCGTGTGATGGAAGGTCGCCGCTGGTCGGAGGGGCTGCACCAGGCGGTCGAGGCCAAGGAGGGCGTGCGCATCCGCGAAGAGCACGTGACTCTGGCCACGATCACCCTGCAGAACTACTTCCGGCTTTACGACAAGCTCGGCGGCATGACCGGTACCGCCAAGACCGAGGAAAAGGAGTTCGTCGAGATCTACAACCTCAACGTGGTCGAGATCCCGACCAACGAGCCGGTTATCCGAAAAGACGAGAACGACCTCATCTTCAAGAGCAAGGAGAGCAAGTTCGATGCGGTCGCAAGGGACATCAAGGAGCGCTACGAGCGCGGCCAGCCGGTGCTGGTCGGCACGATCGCCGTCGAGACCTCCGAGTTCCTCTCACAGCTGCTCGAGCGCGCCGGCATCAAGCACAACGTTCTGAACGCCAAGCAGCACGAGCGTGAGGCCGAGATCATCAAAGACGCGGGACAGCCGCACGCGGTCACCATCGCTACCAACATGGCCGGCCGCGGCGTCGACATCCAGCTCGGTCCGGGCGTCGTCGAGCTCGGCGGCCTCTATGTGATCGGCACCGAGCGGCATGAAGCGCGCCGCATCGATAATCAGCTGCGCGGCCGCTCCGGGCGTCAGGGCGACCCGGGCGAGACCCGTTTCTTTCTCTCCGGCGAAGACGATCTCGTGCGCCTGTTCGCCGGCGACCGCATCAAGCGGGTGATGGAGATCTCGCGCGTCCCCGACGGAGAGCCGATCCAGCACCGCATCCTCTCGCGCCAGATCGAGACGGCGCAGAAGAAGGTCGAGGAGATGAACTTCGTCTCGCGCAAGCACGTGCTCAAGTACGACGAAGTGATGAACATGCAGCGCAAGGTCATCTATGAGCAGCGTCGCCGCGTGCTCGACGGCGAAGATCTCTCTGGCGAGATCAAGAACTGGATCTCAGAGGCGGTCGACCTAGCCGTCCAGAACTTCACCTCCAGCGAGTTCAGCGAGGAGTGGGACCTGGCCGGGCTTTGCGGCACCATGCAGGCGCTCTACGGTTCGACGGTCACCGCCGATGAGTTGACAGAGGACGAAGTCCCGCTGGAGCGCGCGGCGCTGAGCGATGAGTTCGTCGCCGACGCGCTCGACGAGTACCAGGCCAAGGAGGAGGAGTTCGAGCGGCTCCAGCCCGGGCTGATGCGCGATCTCGAGCGCTTCATTCTGCTCCAGGTGGTTGACAACCGCTGGCGCGAACACCTCGACAACATGGACTATCTGCGCGAGGGCGTGCACCTGCGCGCGATGGCACAGAAGGATCCGCTGGTCGAGTACACCGCCGAGGGTCACCTGATGTTCGAGGAGCTGAGCGGCGCGATCCGTGAAGAGGTCGTCTTCACGCTCTTCCACGTCCAGATCGACCCCGAGCAAGCCCAGGCGTTCGTGGAGCAGACGACGCCGACGGCCGACACGACTCCGGGCATGGGACTCAGCTACGAGCACGACTCCGTAGCCGGCGCCGACGCGATAGTCGCCGCCGGAGAGACGGCCGGCGCCGAGGTCGCAACAAGCCCGCGCCCGCGCCAGGTTTCGGCCCAGCAGCGAGTTGTATCCGAGCACGATAAGGTTGGTCGCAACGACCCTTGCTGGTGCGGTTCCGGCAAGAAATACAAGCGTTGTCATGGCGCATAACCCGCGGAGCGGGTTATGCGCCAGGGACTAACGGGCCGATGAGCGCGCCTGCGGCGCTTGCTCACCGCCTGCTCCTACGCGCGCGCTCGGCTCGCCGTAGTTGTGGTCGGTGTTCGCGGCTTGGGGGTTGGGGACGGCGTTTTGTGAGCCGCGCCCGCGCATGTCGGTCGCGGCGGCCCTCTGAAGGAGAGAGAGGGGGTTCTAAGGCGACTAACTCGCGGTGAAGCCGCGGTTAGTCGCTTTCTTACTCACCAGCGAAAGTCGCCAGACTTTCGCTGGCTAAAGCCGCGCCCGCGCATGTCGGTCGCGGCGTTTTAGCGAAAAGCATTCTCTATTCTCTACTGGAGGGCGCGCTAACGGCGCCTCGATGCGAAAGGACGAACCGATGACTGAACCACTGCGCTGGGGACTGATCGGCACCGGCTGGATCGCCGATCGCTTCGCCGCCGACCTGGCCTTCACCGACTCGGGTCGGGCGGTCGCGGTCGGCTCGCGCGGGATGGAGACGGCGAACCGCTTCGCCGATCGCTTCGACATTCCCAATCGGCACGCGAGCTACGAGGCACTGGTTGCCGATCCCGAGGTAGACGTAGTCTACGTAGCGACTCCGCACCCGATGCACCACTCGAACACGCTGCTTGCGCTACGCGCCGGCAAACCGGTGCTGGTGGAAAAGGCCTTCACCATGAACGCCGCCGAGGCGCGCGACGTGGTCGCCGTCGCCCGCGCCGAGAAGTTGTTTCTGATGGAGGCGATGTGGACGCGCTTTCTTCCTCACATCGCGCAGATCCGCCGCCTGATCGCCGAAGGTGCGCTGGGCGAGATCGTCACGGTCAGCGCCGACCACGGACAGTGGTTCGAGAAAGACCCCGGCTTCCGGCTGTTCGCGCCTGAGCTCGGCGGCGGCGCGCTGCTCGACCTCGGCGTCTATCCGGTCTCATTCGCCTCGATGCTGCTCGGCGCTCCGGATACGATCACGACCCTGATCGACCCCGCTTTCACGGGTGTTGACGGTCAAACCTCGATGCTCTTCGGCTACGCCTCCGGCGCCCAGGCCGTCTTGACCTGTACCTCGCTGGCCAAGAGCCCGACCCGGGCGGCGATCGTCGGCACAGAAGCGCGCATCGAGATAGACGGCGATTTCTATGCGCCGTCTACGTTCACGCTCATCACGAGGACGGGGGAGAGCAGCCGCTACGACGAGCCCCATCGTGGTCATGGTCTCTGGCACGAGGCCGAGGAAGTCGCCCGCTGCCTGCGCGAGGGGCTGCTCGAAAGCCCGCTCATGCCTCTGGAGGAGAGCGTCTCGATCATGCAGACGATGGACGCCGTGCTCGCTCAGGCGCCTCGCTGAGCGAGGCCTACCTCTGCGCGGGCGCGAAATGAAAGCAGCCGCGATAGTCGTCTTGCGGTCATTGAGTAGTTGATGATATATTGATGACATGAAAACAGAACTGTCACTCGTGCTCGATCTGGCGCTGGCTCGTACGCTCGTCGCCAGAGACGTTGATAACACGCTCGGCGCCCATCATGGCCTGGGCCTGAGCGACCTCGCTCTTCTGCTCGAGCTTCGCTCCGCGCCGCAGGGCCGAATGCGCAGAGTCGAGCTGGCCAACCGTCTCGGCGTGACCACATCCGGCGTTGCCCGGCAACTGGGTCAGCTCGAGCGCCGCAAGATCGTGACGCGCGAGTCGAACCCGGCCGATGCCCGGCTTGCACTGGCCGTGCTGACCGGGGCGGGGGAGAAGCTGCTCACGGAAGCGCTGGTAACGGCGGAGGAAGAGGCCGAGCTGGCCCTGGCCAGGCACTGGTCGTCCGCCGAGCGGCAGCGCCTGGGCAAGCTGCTGAGCGCAGTACGGAGCTGATCGCCGTCTAGCCTAGCTCGCTAGCCGAGCTTCTTTTCGACCCTGGCGAAGGGCACGAAGACGACGCGCCCGGGAGCGCGGCCGCTCTGGTAGTTGTAGGAGTAGAAGAGGCCGGAGGCTTCGATCTGAGCATCCACCGGGCCCTTGCCCGGCGGCGAGTAGACCACGTCCTTGCCGTCGGAGAGGCGCAGAACGTGAATCATCGGCCAGCCGTCCTTTCGTTTGCCCACGTATACGGCCAACCCTTTCTGGAGATCGCGGAGCACAGAACCGGCGGCTAGCGGGATCGTCTTCACGAGCGAGCCGCTATCTACGTCGTAGAGCTCGAGGTTGCCGTTGCGGACGGTCGCGAGCTGCGAGCCCTGGAGCGCGAATCCGGAGAACCTGCCGGACGGAATGGCGATCTCCTTCAACACGTCGCCTGCTGCGGAGTAGAGAGTGACCTCGCCGCTCGGCGCCTGGGTGGCGATGCGGCCGGCATCGGCCGCGACGACAGTCAGGACCATCTTGCGCTGGGCCACCACGCCCTGAGCGTCGGGCGCCGAGGCGATCACGACCCCCTTCCCGTTAACCACCTCGAGCAGCCTTTGTTTGCTCAAGACCGTGGTCCCATCTTCCGGCGCCGGATTAGGACAGGTTTGTTCTTCTCCCACGTCAACCGGTAGAGCCACGCATTTGGTCCAGCTGTTGAAGACGAGCAGGTTGCCATCGCCGAACACGTTGCCGACGTAGGATCCGGAGTCGTCCTCGGCGGCTCCGCTTCCGTTGTAGCCGTCGGCGATCTTCAGCGCCTTCTTCTCTCCGAGTACTTGGCTGCGCAGGGTGAGATCGACGTAGTTGCCTCCTTCGACCTCGAGCCAGGCGATGCGTTTCCCTGCCATTCCGATTTCCGCTATCCGGTTTACCGCCGACGCTGTCTCGCAAGCGACCTTCGTTTTGATGCGGGTGTTCGTTTTCCTGATCGGATTCCAGGCAACGACCAGGCTGCATTTGTTGACTCCGAAACCGGTTGTTGCAGCGGCTACGCGAGATTCATCCGCAGCGATACCCATCACGAACCCGCCCGTCCTCAGTAGCGGCTGTTTCCCGTTCGACGGAGAGGCTGAGGCAGGAAGCAGGGCTAGTACGAGAATTGCCGTGACCACAAAGGCCTTGCTCATATCCGGGCTCCTTCTAGATGGGAAAACGCCGGAAAATAACAGTTGGTAATAACGTGGTTGCCACGCTAGACGGTTCGAGTAGCACCGTCAAGGAATTCCGGTTGCGGCTTCCGGCTTGTTGCACAAGGCGGCTGATAACCGCGGTCTACGAGTCCGAGGTAGAAGCCAAACTGAGACACCGGTGTATCATTTCTGACTGTAGGTGACTCATCGAGTCTCAGCTCCTGGTTCGGCCGACCACGGCTTCGTTCCCAAGCGCCGTGGTCACGGGCATCCCTGGCTGGCGCTCGTTGCGGTCTCGCTCGGGCTGATGATGGTAATGCTCGACGCGACCGTCGTGGCCATCGCCAACCCCGCGATCGGGCTCGATCTGCATGCCTCTCTCTCCGATCTGCAATGGGTGACGAACGCCTACCTTCTGGCGGTCGCCGTGCTGATCATCACGGCCGGGAAGGCAAGCGATCGCTTCGGGCGCAAGCGCGTGTTCCTGACCGGGGTGATCGGCTTCGCACTCGCCTCTGCGGTTTGCGGTCTGGCGCCTTCGGTCGATGCGTTGATCGCCTTCAGGGCGATTCAGGGACTCGCCGGCGCGCTTCTCATGCCCTCGACGCTGGCGATCATCCGCGCCGCCTTCCCCGAGCGGCTACTTCAGCAGGCGATCGGCATCTGGGCCGGTGTCTCGATGGCCGCGGTGGCCTCCGGCCCGATCGTCGCCGGGCTGATCGTCGAGCACGCGAGCTGGCGCTGGGTATTCTTCCTCAATGTGCCGGTCGCGATAGTCGCCGTCGCCGTCGGCGCCTGGGTGATCGCCGAGTCGCGCGACGAGAAAGCCGTAGAAGAGCGTTTCGACCTGACCGGAATGGCGGTGCTTTGCGTTTCGCTCTTCGCGCTGGTTTGGGGCATCATCAGGAGCCAGAGCCTCGGCTGGGGCCACGTGGTCGTGATCTCTTCGCTCGCGTCCTCGGCGGTGGGCTTCGTCCTTTTCGCCCTGCGCGAGCGCGAGGCCGTACATCCCCTGCTGCCGCTGCGACTGTTCCGGCGGCTTTCGCTCAGCGTCGGCGTCGTGTTGATGCTGATGCTCGCCTTCGCGCTCTTCGGCGTCGTCTTCTTCCTCTCGCTCTATCTCCAGCGAGTGCGCGGATACTCGCCGGTCGAGACAGGCGTCCGGACGCTGCCTCTGACCGGCATGCTCGTGCTCGCTGCGCCGCTCGGCGGCATCCTGAGCGCGCGCCTGGGGCCGCGTCCTCCGCTCATGGGCGGAATGGCCCTGCTCGGCGCGGGCATGCTCGGCCTCTCGAGGCTCGCCTGGCGCACCGACTACAGCGACATCTGGCCCTGGTTGCTCTTGATCGGCCTGGCGCTAGGCCTGGTGCAGGCCGCCGCTACGCAGACGATCCTCGGCAACGCGCCGGTGCGCATGGCCGGAGTCGCCGGGGGGCTGCAGCAGACCGCGCTCCAGATCGGCGGCGCGCTCGGGACGGCGGTTCTCGGAGCCGTCCTTTCCGGCCGCGTCACGGCGACCTTGTTCGGCGAGCTCACCGACGCGGGAGTCGCGCCCGCCATTGCCCGCCAGATCATGCCCTACAGCGGCTACGTGGCACAGGGAGTAGCGCCGGTAAGCCCGATCATGCCCGCCTCTCTCAAGCTCTCCGTCACCGAGGGGGCCTTCAACGCCTTCTCTTCTGCTCTCGACGTGGCCTTCGTCGTCGCGGCCTGCGTCGCCTTCGCGGCGGCGCTGCTCGCTCTCCTCATTCGCCGGGGTGACTCGATCGAGCCCGCCGAGCCCACAGGCGCCGCTTTGAGAGGAGACCATGGCCAGACCGGCGAGATCGCGTAAGGATCGAACGGCAGTCGCCATCCTCGAGGCGGCGTCGCGGGTGTTGGCGCGCCAGGGCCAGGCAGCGACGATCAACGATGTCGCCGGCGAGGCCGGAATCGGCCGAGCCACCGTTTACCGCTACTTCGAGACGCGCGAGCAGCTTGTCTCGGCGCTCTGGGAGGCTGCCCTGTCGGAGGTCGACGAGCGTCTCGTGGCCGCCCGGCTCGAGCAGGTTCCGTTCGAAGAGGGGCTGGCCCGGCTGGTGCGGGCGATCGCCGGCGTCGGTGAGCGCTACGCGGTGCTTCTGGGCGAGCAGAGCCGAGAGGAGCTCGAGCGGGGGCGGGAAGTGCTCGGCGACCGCGTCTTCGCGCTGCTCGAGCGCGGGCAAGAGGGCGGCGCCTTGCGCGGGGACGTCCCGCTCGTACTGATCGCGGAGATGTTCGGGGGAATGGTCCTGGCGGGGCTACGGGAAGCGCTGGAGCGCGGGCTCGGGATCGAAGAGGCAAGCGCCGCGGTCGTGAGCGTCTTTCTGACGGGCGCCGGAAGAAGCCAGGACGCAAAGCGGCGTTCCACCACGACCAGATAGCATCGAAAGCGATGAACGAAGAACACGTTTCGGTGCCCCAGCAACTCGAGGAGATCAGGGACCAGCTCGCTTGGGTCCGTGATTACCTTTGACCCCGATTCGCTGAAAGAACGCGCCGCCGCGCTTGAGCAGGAGATGGGCGCACCCGGCTTCTGGGACGACCAGCAGCGGGCCGCCTCGGTCTCGGCCGAGCAATCTCGTCTGACCAAGCGCCTCGATCGCTACCAGCGCCTGACCCGCGAGTACGAGGACGCCCGCGACCTGCTCGCCCTGGACGAGGAGATGGAGGACGAGATCGCCGAGTCGATCGCACCGCTGCGCCAGGAGCTCGAGCGCCTGCAGGAAGATGCCCTCTTCAGCGGCCGGTACGACTCCGGCGACGCCATCGTCACCATTCATGCCGGTACCGGCGGCACGGACGCCCAGGACTGGGCCGAGATGATGCTGCGCATGTACCTGCGTTGGATGGAGCGGCGCGGCTTCGCGGTCGAGATGATCGAAGCCAGCCCGGGCGAGGAAGCGGGGATCAAATCGGCCACCATGGCGGTCAAGGGCGAGAACGCCTACGGCATCTTCAAGGCCGAGCGCGGAGTGCACCGGCTGGTGCGGCTTTCGCCCTTTGACTCGGCCCACCGCCGCCACACCTCGTTCGCCGAGGTGATCGCCAGCCCACTCCTGCCCGACTCGGTGCCGGTGGAGATCGACGAGGAGGAGATCCGCATCGACACCTACCGCGCCTCGGGCGCCGGCGGTCAGCACGTCAACAAGACCGACTCGGCGGTGCGCATCACGCACCTGCCTACGGGCATCGTCGTCCAGTGCCAGAACGAGCGCTCGCAGAGCTCCAACAAGCAGACGGCGATGCGCATGCTGCGTTCGCGCCTGGTCGAAGTGGAGGAAGAGAAGCGCGAGGCCGAGATCGCGCGCGAGCGCGGGGCGGCGCAGTCGATCGGCTTCGGCAGCCAGATCCGCAGCTACGTACTGCAGCCCTACCAGATGGTCAAAGACCACCGCACCGACTTCGAGATGGGCAACACTCAGGCCGTGCTCGACGGCGACCTGGACGGCTTCGTGCGC
>DATCCQ010000055.1:0-15883 GCA_036511185.1 Gaiellaceae bacterium | reverse complement strand
CGGAAGAGCTCGACCTACTGAGGGTCGCGGAGCGGGGCTCTCGGGGTTCGGGCGCCTCTTTGCCCACCCACCACCCCCACCCACCCCGGGGACTTCCCGGGGCTCCCTCGGGGTGGGGAACGATAGCGAGAAAATCCTCCCGGAATCGCGCTGATTGTGTATCGAAATGCGCCCGAGTGCGACGGGGACATAACAGATCTCGAAAGGCGCTGCTCAGCGGGCGTGCCTCCGTCCGCTCCGATCGATCAACGCTAGCGCTTACTCTCCGCCAGCGCCTGCAGTTCGCGCCGGATGTCCTTGATCTCGTCGCGCAGCTTGGCGGCGTACTCGAAGCGCAGCTCCTCGGCGGCGGCGAACATCTCCTCCTCCAGTTCGATCGCCAGCTTCTCCAGCTCCTCGCGGTCCAGGCCCTCGACCTTGGCGGCGCCGCGGCGGCGCTTCGTGGGCACGTGCGCCGACTCCAGCGATAGGAACTCGGCGATGTCCGAGACGCCCTTGACGATCTGCACCGGCTCGATGCCGTGCTCCTCGTTGTAGGTGATCTGGATGGCGCGACGGCGATCGGTCTCCTCGACGGCGCCCTTGATCGCCTCGGTCATCTTGTCGCCGTAGAGAATCACCTTGCCGCGGATGCTGCGGGCGCAGCGCCCGATCGTCTGGATCAGCGCCGTCTTCCCGCGCAGGAAGCCCTCCTTGTCGGCGTCCAGGATCGCGACCAACGACACCTCGGGCAGATCGAGCCCCTCGCGCAGGAGGTTGACGCCGATCAGCGCATCGTACTCGCCGAGGCGCAGGTCGCGGATGATCTGGATCCGCTCCAGCGTCTTGATCTCGGAGTGCAGGTAGCGGGCGCGAATGCCCGATTCGAGTAGGTAGTCGGTCAGGTCTTCGGCCATCTTCTTGGTCAGCGTCGTCACCAGGACACGCTCGTTCACGTCGGCGCGGCGGCGGATCTCGTTCATCAGGTCGTCGATCTGATTCTTGCTGGCGCGGATCTCGACCTCGGGATCGACGATGAAAGTGGGACGGATCAGCTGCTCGGCTACGCGCGTGGAGTGGCGCAGCTCGAAGGCCCCGGGCGTGGCCGATACAAAGACGATTTGCGGCACCTTCTCCATGAACTCGTCGAAGCGAAGCGGGCGGTTGTCGAGCGCCGAGGGCAGCCGGAAGCCGTAGTCGATCAGCGTCTGCTTGCGCGAGCGGTCGCCGTGGTACATGCCGTCAATCTGGGGCACCGTCTGGTGCGATTCGTCGATGAAGCAGAGGAAGTCGGAGGGGAAGTAGTCGAGCAGCGTGAAGGGATGCGTGCCGGGCGGACGGCCTTCGAGCACGCGCGAGTAGTTCTCGATACCGTTGCAGAAGCCGAGCTCGCGTATCATCTCCATGTCGTACTCGGTGCGCTGCTTGATGCGGTGCGCCTCGAGCAGGCGGTTCTCGCTCTCGAACTTGGCCACCTGGGCGTCCATCTCGTGCTTGATCGCCTCCACCGCGCCTTCGATCGACGGCGTCGAGGTGACGTACTCCGAGGCCGGCCAGATCGCCAGGTTGTCGAGCTTGGCGTAGATCTCGCCGGTGAGCGGATCGAAGTGGGTGATCTGCTCGACCTCGTCGTCGAAGAAAGAGATTCGGTAGGCCGTCTCGGAGGAAGCCGGTTGCACCTCGATCACGTCGCCGCGGACACGGAAGCGGCTACGGGCCAGCACGCTGTCGTTGCGCGCGTACTGGCTGGCGACCAGCCGGCGCAGCGCTTCGTCGCGGTCGTAGTGGCCGCCTCGCTCCAGCACCAGCACGCGGTCGCGCCACTCATCCGGCGAGCCGATGCCGTAGATGCAGGAGACCGAGGCCACCACGATGACGTCCCGCCGGCTCAGCAGCGAGGTCGTGGCGGAGAGGCGCAAGCGCTCGATGTCCTCATTCCTCGAGGAATCCTTCTCGATATAGAGATCGGCCGAGGGCATGTAGGCCTCGGGTTGGTAGTAGTCGTAGTAGGAGACGAAGTACTCGACGGCATTGGTGGGGAACAGCTCCTGGAACTCGTTGCAGAGCTGGGCGGCGAGCGTCTTGTTGTGCGCGATCACGAGCGCCGGGCGCTGCAGCTTCTCCATGATCCAGGCCATGGTCGCCGTCTTACCGGTGCCGGTGGCGCCGAGCAGGGTCTGGTAGCGCTCGCCGTCGAGAATGCCCGCGGAGATCTCCTCGATCGCGCGCGGCTGGTCGCCGGTCGGCTTGTAGATGTCCGTCATCCGAAGTTCGCTCATTACGAACAAGCGTACCCGTCCCGGGCGGACATGCCGAATCCTTTACAACGAGGCGTCGTTACTTGCTCTTGCCGGGCTTGATTCGCCGCGGCCGAGCGCGCCGGTAGAGCCAGAAAAAGAGCGGAAACTCGACTCCCTGCAGAGCCGACCAGGTGAGCGCTTTGCGAAACGGCAGACCGCGCGAGCGGGCGTCGGCGAGCACCCAGCCGGCGGCGAAGAAGACGAGGGCGATGACCGCGGCGAGAATGACAACACCGATCGTCGGGAGAGAAGCGAGGATCATTTTTTCCTTTCTGAGTCGGGTTGCTTTGCCGTAGTACCACCGACGCGACCGCCAACGGCGGCCAGCTCGGCCAACTCGGTGACGATGTCGACGAGCACCGAGGTGGTCAATTCGTAGATGACCTGCTGGCCGTTTCGCTCGTGGCGCACCAGGCCGGCGTTCGTGAGCACCCCGAGGTGCCGCGAGACGGAGGGCCAGGAGATCTCGAACTCGGCGGCGATGGCGCCGGCCGGGAGTGGTCCGTCCTGCAAGAGCTTGAGGATCTTGCGGCGCTCCGGATCGGAGAGAGCACGGTAGACGTCCTGTACTGCCATCGGTAATTAGCTTATTAGCTAATAATCTCTATGTCAATGCGGGCCGAGCGTGACTCCCGCTAGCGCTGCTTCGAGTCGCTGCGCAGAACCGGGTAGATGCGCCGGTAGAGCTTCTTCAAGCTTTCGACCCGGGCGATGTAGGCGCGCGTCTCCGGGAAGGCGATGCCTGAGCCGTCAGCCAGCCAGTTGTCGACGTTTTGCTGGCCCGCGTTGTAGGCCGCGAGCGCCAGCTTCTCCGATCCGTACTTCTTCATCAGGTGGCTCAGATACCAGGCGCCGTAGCGGATGTTGATCTCCGGGTCGTCGAGATCCGAGAGCTTGAAACGGGAGCCGCCGGTGTGGTCGGCAATCCCCTGCGCGGTCTCGGGCATCAGCTGCATCAGTCCGATCGCCCCCGAGGACGAGCGCGCGTTGGCATCGAAGCGGCTCTCCTGGTAGATGACGGCGGCGAGTAGCGCCGGATCGAGATCGTAGTGCGCGGCGTGCCCGAGCACGATCTGCTCGTAGCGAAGCGGGTGCCAGAGACGCGCCCACCAGTCGGGTTGAGAGAGGTGAACGTAGGTAAGGCCACACAACAAGGCGGCAGCGGTAATCGCCAGCCCAAACAGGTACTTCAAGCGTTCACCTGGGCTAGAAGTTGCTGCCAGACATCGCGTACGAAGGCCTCGAGCTCCTCCAGCGAGCCGTCATTGTGGAAGGCGAAGTCGGCGCGACGCTCCTTCTCGGTGTCCGAGATGAGCCTCTCTTCGCGCTCGTCGAGGCGGGAGCCGGCGCGCTTCTGACGCAGGTCAACCGAGGCGGTTATCACCACGACCCTGTCGAAACGGCCCTCGCCGCGCACTTCGTAGAGAAGAGGCACCTCGATCACGCAGATCGGGGGCGCGTCGGGAGACGCGGCCAGCCTCTCGCGAAACAGCCTCTGTTCGCGGATAACCCGCGGGTGGAGAACAGACTCGAGGAAATACAGGCCTTCGGGCTGCCCGAAGACGAGGCTTCCGAGCACGGCACGATCGATCCCGCCGCCGCTGGCCAGAACACCAAGGCCGAAGTGGTCCTCGAGGCGGGCGCGCACCTCTTCATCGCTGCGCAGTAGATCGTGTACGACCTCATCGCTAGAGAGAGTCGCAGCGCCGAGCGCCTTGAACATGCGCAGCGCTTCACTCTTGCCGGCGCCGATGCCACCGGTCAGCGCGACCGCAAGCGGCCGGCCGAGCACTACTCGCTGGACTCGTCAGCGGCCGGTTCAGCGGCCGCGGCCGTCTCGTCGGCCTCGGCGAGCTCCGACTCGGTGTCCTGTAGCTCGTCAGCCGGCTGCTCGCTAGCGGCGGCTTCGGTGCTTTCCTCTGCTTTCGTCTCGGCTTCCGCCGCTACTTCTGCCTCGGCTTCTGCCGCGGTCTCGGGCTCCGCTTCGAATACCTCTTCACTCGCCGACTCGGGCTCGATCCCGATTTCGGCCGCGGCCGCGGCCTCGGCCTCGCTCGCCGCCTCGATCTCGGCCTCTTCCTCGCTCGCAGGCTCGGCTACCCTCGGCGCCGCCTCGATCACTACCGGGCCACCTTCGACGCGCTTCATGGAAAGCGAAAGCCTTCTGCGCTCGCCGTCGATCTCGAGCACGGCAACGCGCACCAGATCGCCCTGTGAGACGACCTCGCGCGGGTTCTCGACGTGGTGCTGCGCCAGCTCGGAGATGTGCACTAGCCCTTCAACGCCGGGAACGATCTCGACGAATGCCCCGAAGGTGACGACCTTGGTCACCCGTCCTTCGACCTCGTCGTCGGCGCCGTAGGCGTCGATCACCTGCTGCCAGGGATCCGACTGGGTCTGCTTGAGCCCGAGTGAGATGCGCTGGCGATCGCGGTCGATGTCGAGCACCTTGACCTTGACCGTCTGCCCCACCTCAAGAATCTCGGAGGGGTGGTTGACGTGGCTCCAGGAGAGTTCGGAGATGTGAATCAGCCCGTCCATGCCGTCGAGGTCGACGAAGGCGCCGAAATCGACGATGTTCGAGATCTGGCCTTCGATCACGTCGCCGGGGTTGAGCCGGTCGAGGATCGCCTGGCGCATCTCCTTGCGCTCGTCTTCGAGCACGGCGCGGCGCGAGAGAACGACGTTGTTGCGCGAGCGGTTGAGCTCGATCACCTTGGCGCGTAGCTCGGTGCCCATGAACTCGTCCAGATCTTGTACGCGGCGGATGTCGACCAGCGAGGCGGGCAGGAAGCCGCGCACGCCGAGGTCGATGATCAAGCCGCCCTTGACGACCTCGATCACGCGACCCAAGATCGGCTCGCCGCTTTGTGCCTTCTCCTCGATCGACTTCCAGGCCAGCTCGAAGCGGGCGCGCTTCTTGGAGAGAATCAAACGCCCGTCGGCATCTTCCTTGGTCAGTACGAGCGCATCGATCTCGTCGCCGAGCGTGACCTCGCTGGACGGATCGATCGAGCGCCTGATCGAGAGCTCGGAGGCCGGGATAACACCCTCGGACTTGTAGCCGATGTCGACCAGCACCTCGTCCTTATCGACCCGGACGATCGTGCCGTGCACGACCTCGCCTTCCTTGATCGTCGGGAAGGTGGATTCGTAGTCGGGGATGAGCTTTCCATCCGGGCCTTCGACCCAGACGCCGGGCTCAGCCTTGATCTTGTCGAGCGTTTCGTTGGCCATGCGTCGGCGGAGTATAGCTGCGCAGCGCAGTCCGAACCCGCTAGTAGTGCCGCCTACCGGCTTCCCGCCGGGGGACGGGCGTGGGCCGGCCTATTTTGCCTCGGCCCAGCTGGCGCCGACTCCCGCATCGGCGACCAGCGGCGGATCGAACGAATAGGCGGCCTGCATCTCGTGCAGAACCAGCTCGCGGCAGCGCTCAACTTCCTGCTCGGGCAGCTCGAGCAGCAGCTCGTCGTGGATCTGTAGCACCAGCCGGGCCTGAAAGCCCTCGTCGCCCAGGCGCCGCTGGACGGCGATCATCGCCACCTTGATCACGTCGGCGGCGGTGCCCTGCATGACCGTGTTGACCGCCAACCGCTCACCCAGCGAGCGCATCTGACGGTTCGAGGAGCGAAGCTCGGGGATGGCACGCCGGCGCCCGAGCAGCGTCGTCACGTAGCCGCTTTTTGTCGCCGCGGCGATCGTCGCGGCAATGAACTCCTGCACACGCGGGAAACGGGCCAGATAGGTGTCGATGTAGGCGCCGGCCTCTTCGCGCGAGATGCCGAGCTGCTCGGAGAGACCGAAGGCCGAGATGCCGTAGATGATTCCGAAGTTGACGGCCTTGGCCCGGTTTCGTTCGTCTTTCGTGAGCGAAGCGGGATCCTTGCCGAGCACCTCGGCGGCCGTGCGGGCGTGGATGTCCTCGCCGCGTTTGAAGGCTTCGATCAACTTCTCCTCGCCCGAGGCGTGGGCCAGGATGCGCAGCTCGGCCTGCGAGTAGTCGGCCGAGAGCAGCAGGCAGCCCTCCCTGGCCACAAAGGCCGAGCGGATCTCGCGCCCGAGCTCGGTGCGCACGGGAATCGACTGCAGGTTGGGGTTGGAGGTGGAGAGCCGGCCGGTGGCGGCGACCGTTTGGTTGAAAGTCGTGTGTAGGCGGCCGTCGGATTCCGAGATCAGGCTGGGAAGCGGCCCGAGATAGGTGTTGAGCAGCTTGCTCAGCTCGCGCCACTCCTCGATCACGGGCACGATCGCGTGCTCGTCGCGGATGCTGCCCAGCACGCGGCTGTCGGTGGAGTAGCCGGTCTTGCCCTTGCGCCCCGGCGTCAGGCCCAGCTTCTCGAACAGGATCTGGCCGAGTTGCTGCGGCGAGCCGAGCGCGAAGGGCTCGCCGGCCAGCTCCTGGGCGCGGGCCTCTAGCTCGGCGAGCCGCTCGGTCAGCCGCGCCGTGATCTCGCCCATGCGATAGGTGTCGATCTCGATGCCGGTCTGCTCCATCGCCGCCAGCACGACCGTCAACGGCAGCTCGACCTCGCGGTAGAGGCGCTCCAGCTCGAGCGAGCGCAGGCGCTCGCGCAGGATCGGCGCCAGCCGGCGCACGACTTCGGCGTGACGAACGAGCGCCGTCGTCTCCTGCTCGGCAGTCGGGACGGGCTCCAGCTCAATTCCCTGCTCGCGTGCCAGCTCGTCTAGCTCGTAGCCGCTGCGGCCCGGATCGAGCAGGTAGGCGGCGATCATCGTGTCCTCCGCGGCCGGGCCGGCGCCTTCGACCAGCGCGGCGGGCAGCGCCTTGAAGTCGTGGGCATTGATCGCGCCCGGCGTGAAGCGGCTCACGAGTTCATCACGCCACTCTCCGACCAGCACCTCTCCCCCGGCCGCGAAGGCGTAGCGACCGCCGCTTACGGCCAGGGCGCCCGCGGCCTTCTCGGGCAGCTCACCCTCGCGCCAGCGCAGCTGCTCGACTGCCCCGCGCTCCTCTTCGCTGGCCGGCAGGGCCTCGTCGAGCGTCTCCAGCCGCCCTAGCATGGAGCGGAACTCGAAACGCCGGAACACTTCCTTGAGCCGTGAGCGATCAGGCGGCGCCGAGACCAGCTGGGCCGCGTCGAACTCGATCTCGAGGTCGCGGCGAACGGTCGCCAGCAGCTTGGAATCGCGCGCCTGCTGGGCGAACTCCTCCAGCTTCTTGCGCCGGGCCGGGGTCTGCTCGGAAGCGTGAGCGAGCACTTCCTCGAGCGAGCCGTAGCGGACGATCAGCTCGCCGGCGGTCTTCTCGCCGATGCCGGGAACGCCCGGAATGTTGTCGGAGGTATCGCCCTTGAGGCCGATGAAATCGGGGATCTGCGCCGGCGTGATGCCGTAACGGGCCGTGACCAGCGCGGGCGTGTAGACCTGCACGTCTGTGACTCCGCGTGGCGTCATCATCAGGCAGACCGTGTCGGAGACGAGCTGGAAGGCGTCGCGGTCGGTCGAGACGATGCAGGTGGGAACGCCGGCCTCTTCGGCTCGCGTGGCCAGGGTGGCAATCACATCGTCGGCCTCCCAGCCCTCGAACTCGACGTTGGTGTAACCGAAGGCCTCGACCAGCGGGCGGAAGTGCGGGAACTGCTCGCGCAACAGATCGGGCGTCGGCTTGCGCGTACCTTTGTAGGCCTCGAGAATCTTCTCCCGGTGCACCGGGCGCGTGTCCCAGGCCACCGCGACGCCGCGCGGCCTGTAGTCGCCGAGCAGCTTGAGCAGCATGCTGGTGAAGCCGTAGAGCGCGTTAGTGTGAAAGCCGTCGCTGGTGGCGATGTCCTCGGGCAGGGCGTAGAAGGCGCGGTAGGCGAGGTTGTTGCCGTCAACCAGGAAGAGCTCGCTCGCGCGCGCGGGCTCGTCGTTGAGATCCAGCTCCGCTCCGCTCAGGTCCTTCGGCGACATCTGTTCGAGTCTAGAAGTTCCGGCGGTTGCGGGAGCTACCGCCGATCAGCGGCGCGGAAGATCGAACATACTTCAAACGATGAGGAGGGGGCTCTTTCTTTCGGTAGCGCTTGCGCTCTTAGCGCTCTGCTCCGCCTCCTCCCCGCTTCCCGGCTCGATTCTTGCCCACAAGGCGGCGGCTGCGACCGACCCGATCACCAACCCTCGTCCCGTCAGCACGCTGCTTACTCCGGGCAGCAAGGCGTTCGACCTGAGTGTGGATAGCGCCGAGGCGACCTCCTGCGCCTGGTCGCTCGAAACGGCCAAGCCGTATTCGGCGATGACCCAGTTCTCAAGCGGAGCCGGAACGACGAGCCACAGCACGCGCGTGATCGGGCTCAATCCCAGCCCGAGCGTCCTCAACCACGTCTACGTGCGCTGCGCGTCCAATCCCAGTTTCGCGCTGGCGCTCGAGTACCGCGACCTGGCCACGGTCAATCCCTCCTTCCCGCGCACCGGCAACCTCTGGGGCTTCTGGGACTTCAAGAACAGGAGCGCCGCCTACATGGCGCGCACCGACCTCTGGGTCGTCTACGGCGGCTTCGACGTGGCGAAGATGCGGCAGGTGCGCAAGCTGAACCCGAACGTGCTGATCTTGAACTCGATCAACGCCGTCGAGACCAGCGGGCTTTCTGAGGACTACTACCTGCACGACATCCACGGTAAGCGCGTCGAGGTCTGGCCGGGCTCCTACCGGCTCAACCTGACCAAGTTCTACGTCGCGGACTATCAGGCGCGCACGGCCTACGAGCTGCTGCTC
Organism: Gaiellaceae bacterium; assembly: GCA_036511185.1. Lineage (GTDB taxonomy): Bacteria > Actinomycetota > Thermoleophilia > Gaiellales > Gaiellaceae > Fen-549. Next base: position 6,892 of record DATCCQ010000055.1, on the reverse strand, counting down.
AAGGACCACCTGTTCTGCGACGGGTTGTTCTTCGACAACGTGATGACGACGCAGTCCTGGCAGACCAAGGACATCTACGGCAATCCCTTCCAGGTCGACGCGAACGAGGATGGAATCAAGGACGACCTGACGAGCTTCGACGCGGCCTGGAAGGCGGGCGTCTTCCGGGAGATCCGCGAGTTCCGGCGCTTGATGCCGCACGCCATCGTCAGCGGGCACAGCATGAACATCGAGGAGCCCGGCATCGCGCAACTCTTCAACGGCCTCTCGATCGGTTTCCGCCCCGCCGACGTGCTCGAGCAGGAGATCAGCTTCGGCGCGCTCTGGGACGAATACGCGGGCTGGATGAACAGGGCCCTGAAACAGAACGTCACCATGTTCGAAGCCTCGCCGCCCGATCAGATCGCCTATGGCTACGACTACGAGCCCTGGAAAAAGATCCCGGCCTCGACGCTGGAGTTCGCCCGCACGCTCTACCCCTACATGCGCTTCGGCCTGGGGCTGGCGCTGATGCGTGACGGCTACTCCGCCTACGAGTTCGGCGATACCTGGCACGGCAACGACTGGTGGTACGACGAGCTCAACTTCAACCTCGGACAGCCGCGCGGAACGGCGCGGACGGTGGGGCTGGGCCGCGCGATCAAGCCGGCCTTGCTCGACGGCGGCGATTTCGAGCGCAGCAAGATCGACACTGCGCCCTGGGGCTTCTGGGCCGACAACACGAACGGCTACCAGGCCAGCGCCCAGATAGACAAGGCCAACCCGGGCGCCGGGAAGTCCTCGGCGCGCGTCGACGTGGCCGCCACCTCCGGGACCGACTGGCGCGTCGCGCTCTATTCGAACGGCGCCTCGGTTCGCAAGGGCAAGAGCTACGAGATCAGCTTCCTGGCCCGCGCCGACAGCCCGCGCACGATCGCAGTCAATATCCAGAAAGGCTCACCCGACTGGCGCGAGTACGGCGACTGGAACACCTTCCACCTGACGACCGCCTGGAAGCGCTACAGCCTCACTTTCGAGTCCAAGGGGAGCGATTCGAAGGCCCGTATCGGATTCGATCTGGGCGCTGTGACCGGCTCGGTCTGGCTGGACGATGTTCGCTTTTACCGGCACCGCCAGTCGATCTACCGGCGCGAGTTCCAGCATGGGCTTGTGCTCCTGAATCCCAACCGGCAGACGAGCACGATCACGCTCGAGCCGGGCTGGCGCCGCCTCAAGGGCTCGCAGGCGCCGCGCTGGGAGCTGCTGGCCGACGACTCGGGTGGCGGCTTCAAGGCCGCTAATACGGCCAAGGTCATGGCGCTCGACACTGCGGAATCGCAGGCGATCGGGCCCTTCTTCCACAGCTGGAAGGGGAAGATGCACCTGCTGGCGCCCGGCACCAGCGCGAGCTGGCGCCCGACTATCCCGGGCGCGAACGTCTACACGATCGATGCCTGGTGGCCGGCCGCGCCGGAGGCGAAGGGCTGGAGTACCGCAGCACGGTACGAGCTCTTTGTCGGCGGCAAGAAGGTTGCCTCGCGAAAGCTTGACCAGAGTAAGGGTGGCGATCGCTGGCAGCGAATCGCCAAGGTCAGCCTCCCGGCCGGAAAGGGCACCGTCGTCAAGCTCGTCTGCGCCGGCACGCGTTCCTGCGCGGCCGATGCGCTCTACCTGCGCTCGCAGGCGCGCTACAACGACGGATCACCTGCCCACCGCGTTTCGCTTGCTCCTATGGACGCGATCGTGCTGGCGCGGGCTCGTTGAGCGTTGATCGAAGCCGGCGCGGGGTGAGGCGGGTTCCCCGCCTCCCATCCCCAATTCGAGCCTAACGCGGAAAAGCGCCCACTTCTGGGCCGAATTCGAGGCGAAAGCGCGCCTCTTCCTCCCCGCTCGCTCGCCGCGGCCTAGGGTTTATCTCCATGGTTCGTATCGCCCTTCTCGCCGGTTCGCGTCCGATCGCCCTCGAGATGCCCGAGAACGGCACCGCCCTTCCGCCGCCCGCGCCGCCCAAGGAGCGTGTCGTCGACATCACCGCAGCCGTACGCGACGCGTTCAACTTTCCGCTCGCGGGTGACTCGCTGGCCGACCTAGCGCGGGGGAAAAAGCGCGCGACCATCCTGGTCGAGCCGCCCGCGCTGCCGGTGCCGAGCGCCCTACGCGATCCGCGCATCGAGGCCTTGGTCGCCACCTCCGACGAGCTCGAGGCGGCCGGCATTCCCAGCCAAAACCAGACGATTCTCGTCGCGGCCGGTTTGGCCCGAAAACCAGGGCGCCAGGAGCTCGCCGCGCTCGTGACGCCTGAGTTCAGGCGCCGTTTTCATGGTCTGGTCGCCGTTCACGATCTAGAAGCCGAAGATCTTGCGGCGCTAGGCGAAGCGGGAGAAACGCCTATTTCGGTGGATCGGGCGCTAGTCGAGACCGATCTGGTGGTCAGCTTGAGCGCCGCCGAGAGCGTTCTGCACGGTGGCCCCAATCTTCTTCTCGCAGCCGGTGCAGCCGCTCCCTTACGGGCCGCACAGGATTCGCCTTCCTTGCTCGAGACCGCTGGATCGCGTGGTTGGCGGCTGGCACTTGCCTTCGAGCGGGCGCTCGAGGGCAAGGTGCCACTGATCGGGATCTCGCTTGCTCTGGCGCCGCCCACGCTGGGCGGTTTGGCCAGTGGCTATCCCTATGACGCACGGACCGTGGGCCGCATCGCGCACTCGAATCTACGCCGAGCGCTGACCCTCGTTCCACGCTCCCTGCGCTGGCGGATGCTGGCATCGGCTCCGGTCGGGCTGGCGGCCACGGCCGTCTTCGCCGGCCCGCCTTCTGTCGCCCACGCCGAAGCCCTGCTGGCCACGCTGGCGACGCGCACAACCGAGACCGAAGGCGAGTTCGACGTGCTCTGCATACCCGTCCCCGACACGACCCTGATGCTGCCGCGCGAGCGACCAAATCCACTGGCCGCGACCGTATTCGGGCTCGGCTATGCCTTCAGGCGCTGGCGTGACCGGCTCCCGCTAAGCGCGGGAGGAGCGATCGTGCTGGTGCACAGCTTCGAGCGCTACTTCGCGCACCCCGGACAGCAGCCCTATCGGGCCTTCTTTCAAGCCGCGCGCTACGGACGTGAGCCCGAGATACTTACTCAGGCCGCCCGTCAGGCGAGCAGCGACGCGCGCGCTCTCTCTCTTTACCGGCAAGGCCAGAGTTGTCATCCGCTGCTTCCCTTCTCCGATTGGGATGCCTGCCGCCCCGCGCTCGACCGCGCCGGTGGCGTTATCGTCGCCGGCTGCCGCGACGCTGTCTCGGCGCGCCAGCTCGGCTTCATCCCGTCACATGGAGTCGGGCATGCTCTGGAACTGGCTGCCGGCGCTGTCGGCGAGGAAGCCCGTGTCGGCTTCATGCTCGGACCGCCCTATGCGGCCCTGCGACCGGTGACTTCACGCGAAGCCTCGGCCTAGAGCCGTTTTCGGAAGCCGAGCGCAATGCTCTCAAAACCGAGAGTGCTGTAGAAATCGTGCGCCTCGTCTCGCCAGGTGCCGGACTCCAGCACGATTCGATCGCAGCCCGCGCGCCGAGCCTCATCTTCCGCCGCCAGTAAGAGCTCGCGCCCTACTCCCTGCCGTCGCGCCTGCTCCGCCACGACGATCACGGCCAGCCGACAGGTCGGGGCAGCGCTGATCAGCACCGGGTAGATCTGCGTCAGGGCGATACCGGCGAGCTCGCCGTCCAGTTCGGCGACAATCAGCTGTTGCCCGTCGGCTCCAAGCCGACGAAGGCGATCGTGCAGTTCATCTTCGGAAACCGGGTAGCCGAGCTGATTGAGCAACTCGCCGATGAAGGCCGCGTCGCTCGGGCCGACTTCTCTGATCGTCGTCTGCGCCACGGGCGAATCCTAGTGCCCGCTGGACGGCGCCCCGGCTTCCAGCCCGTACAGAGAACGGCGTAGCAGTATTCGCCTCCGATTCGCCACTATCATGGGCCTGCGCCGAAGTGGCGGAATTGGTAGACGCGCTGGACTCAAAATCCAGTGACCTTCGGGTCGTGGGGGTTCGATTCCCCCCTTCGGCACTTCTCCGCGAAAAGTCCGCCGGCTGGGCCGGCGAAGACTTTTCGCGGTATTACCTCCGCGTTGGACGAGTCGGCGCGCCTTCGGCGCGAGTGCCTCGTCTGCTCCTAGGCGCGCACTCGGCTAACCGTGATCGTGGTCAGTGTTCGGAGTGGAGTGTTCGGGGGACGGCGTTTTGTGAGCCGCGCCCGCCGTGTCGGTCGCGGCGGACGGGCAAGCCCGTACCCTTACGGCGCCGCCGGCGTGAAGGTGGCTCCGTTGGCCAAGACCTCGTCACCGGTGCCGTACGGCTTGTTCGGCCGGCTGCCGCCCCAGACGATCATCTCTCGCCCCGTCCAGACCGCCGTCGCGCCGTTACGACCGGCGAGGGGCGCTTGAGGAAGGGTCGACCAGCGGTCTGCCCGCGGGTCGTAGGCAAGCCCGTGGGACGGGATCGCCGGCGCGACTAGCGAGGTGTTGCTGGTTTTTTTACTACCGCCCCAGAGCAGCAGCTGCTTTCCTGTCCAGACTATTGCCGCTCCGACGCGACTAGACGGCAGCGGGGAAAGCTGCCGCCAGTGGTTCTTCGTCGGGCTGTAGGAAAGCGCGGATCGTCCGTTCGAGCCGCCGCCGATGACAAGTAGCTCGCGTCCGTCCCAGACTCCGGTTCCGCCGGGGGCTGGCATCCGTGCGATCCGGCGCCAGGTGTTGGTCGCCGGGTTGTAGGCGGCGGCTCGGGCGAGGCGCGCAGGCCAGGGCTTGGCGAAACAATCGAGATTCCCGACGAAGATGATCAGCTCCCGGCCGGTCCACGCTCCGACGGGACCTTGGCTGCCGGCGAGCGGCGAGCGAGGCAGGTTGCGGTACGTGCCGGTCGTAGAATTATAGGCAGTGCCGTTCGACCCATAGTCGCAACAGCAGCCACCGCCCCAACCGATCGCCTCGCGGCCCGTCCAGACGACGATCCCGCGCGGGAACCCGTTGCGCACCTTGGGCAACTCTCGCCACACGTTCGTGCGCGGGTTGTATGCCAACCCCGGTCCGAAGATCAGCATCTCCGTACCCGTCCAAACGGAACTAACGCCCACGTATGGGTCCGGCTGCTGCGGTGGATACAACCGACGCCAGCTGTTGGCGCTTGGATCGTACGCGGCGGCGACGCTGACTCGCTTCACGTCGCCGGCTTTCGTTTGCCGCCGCCCAAAAAGAAGCACTTGCCTGCCCGTCCACACCGTCGTGTAGCCACCGCTCGGCGCGACCGGCACGGCCGGCAGCCTCTGCCAGGATCCGTTCGCCATTGCGCTCGTACTCGCGGCCGTTCTTTCCTTCGACGAGTTCGAGCCGCAGGCAGCAAGCACCGCGATTGTCGCGACGGCAACGATGAAGGCAAGGGCGGAGTGTTTGTAGCGTCCGGGTACGGTCGCTTCCTTTCAGGACGTCATGCCGTGCTCAACAACCCGCATCGGCGCGAGAACGACCCCGATCTTGTTATTTGGCAGAAGCATAACTCGATCCGGCGCCGGTCTTAGGCGCGGTTTCTCGCGGTTGGGATGCAGCGACCGGAATGCGGAGTCCGAATGTGTTACCCCGCGCTCTAGCCGGTTTGTACCGACTCGCACACTCCCCGGTTCGCTAGCGTTCGGCAAGGATTTGATCGCTTAAGAGAACAAGCAGAGGAGGATGAGGTGTCAAAGAAGATCGCAATACTCACCGGCGGCGGCGACTGCCCCGGGCTGAACGCGGTGATCCGCGCGCTGTCCCGCAAGTCGTTCGCGCGCGGCTACGAGATGGTGGCGGCGCTGGAAGGCTGGCGCGGCATGCTCACGCCGAACTTCAAGCCGCTCGGGCCGGCGGATGTCTCGGGCATCCTGCACCGCGGCGGCACGATCATCGGCACCTCGCGCACCAACCCCTACAACGTCGAGGGCGGCGTGGAGAAACTGCGCCAGAACTTCGCCGATGCCGGGCTCGACGCGCTGGTGGCGATCGGCGGCGAGGACACCCTCGGCGTCGCGGCCAAGCTCTACGACGAGTTCCAGTTCCCGGTCGTGGGCGTCCCCAAGACGATCGACAACGACCTCTCGGGCACCGACTACACCTTCGGCTTCGACACGGCCGTCTCGATTGCCACCGAGGCGATCGACCGCCTGCACACGACCGCCGAGTCGCACAAGCGCGTGCTGGTGGTCGAGATCATGGGCCGTCACGCCGGCTGGTTGACCGTTCATTCCGGCATCGCCGGCGGCGCCGACGCGATCCTCATCCCCGAGCAGAAGACCACGGTGGAAGAGGTCTGCGAGCACCTGAAGAAGCGCTGGGCCTCCGGCAAGGAGTTCGCCATCGTCGCTGTCAGCGAGGGCTATGAGCTGACCTTCGCCGGCGGTAAGTCTGAGATGGTGGCCAAGGTTGCGCCCGCCACCGACCAGTTCGGGCACGTTCTGTTGGGCGGCGTCGGCGAGGCGCTCTCCAAAGCTATCGAGAAGCAAACCGGCTACGAGACCCGCTCGGTCGTGCTCGGGCACACCCAGCGCGGCGGTACGCCGACCTCACGCGACCGCGTGCTGGCCACCCGCTACGGGCTCAAAGCCGCCGACCTCGTGCACGAAGGTCAGTTCGGCCAGATGGCGGCTCTGCGCGGCGACGACATCGTCGGCGTCTCGCTGCACGAGGCGACCGCCGAGCTAAAGACCGTTCCGCAGGAGTGGTTCGACACGGCCAAGGCCGCAATCGGCTGGCTGTAAATCGACTACGAAACGCAGCGTTGAGAGAGCCCGGGCGAGTGCCCGGGCTCTTCTCTTTTCTTACGCGAGCTTGACCGAGCCGTCCTCGCCGAGCGGCCAGGACGGATTGTGCGCGACCTGCCAGGGATGGCCGTCGGGGTCG
>DATCCQ010000054.1:0-2291 GCA_036511185.1 Gaiellaceae bacterium | reverse complement strand
GGCATCGAGAGCGGGGCGCTTATCACCGCGCTCGAAGACGCGCTCCTCGCCGCCTACAAGAAATCACCCAGCTCGGCGCGCCACGCGACGGTCGAGCTTGACAATGAGGGTGACTTCCGCGTCTACGCCATCGAGATTCCTCCCAAGCTGGAGGAGAAGCTGCTCGACGAGGCGAGAGAGAAGAAGCTGCAGGAGCTGGAAGAGCTCGAGGCCGAGACCGGCGAGCGCTCGCACCTGCTGATTTCCGACAACGACCTGGAGATCGACTGGTCGCAAGTGCCAGACGAGAAGATCAAGCGCACTGACGTCACGCCCGAGAACTTCGGCCGCATCGCCGCCCAAACGGCCAAGCAGGTCTTCCTGCAACGAGCCCGCGAGGCCGAGCGCGAGATCATGTACGAGGAGTACGTCGATCGCGTCAACGAGGTCGTAACCGGGATCATCCAGCAGGCCGGCGATCGCAACAACGTGCTCGTCGATCTGGGCAAGGTGGAGGCGCTACTTCCGCGCTCCGAGCAGGTTGACGGCGAGCGCTACGAGCAGGGAAGCCGCATCAAGGCGGTCATCACCGAGGTGAGGTCGGGCACCAAGGGTCCGCAGGTCATCCTCTCGCGCCGCGACCCCGAACTGATCAAGACGCTGTTTGAGCTGGAAGTCCCGGAGATCGCCGACGGCCTGGTCGAGATTCGTGCCGTTGCGCGTGAGCCTGGTTATCGCTCCAAGATCGCCGTTGTTTCGCACACCCAGGGAGTCGATCCGGTCGGCGCCTGCGTCGGCCCGCGTGGCTCGCGGGTGCGGATGGTCGTCTCGGAGCTGCGCGGCGAGAAGATCGACATCATTCCCTGGAACCCCGAGCCGGCGCGTTTTATCGCCAAGGCGCTCGCTCCGGCGCGTGTGCGCGAGGTTTTGGTCGACGACGAGACACGCGAGTCAACTGTGGTCGTGCCCGATGATCAGCTGGCGCTGGCAATTGGGAAGGAAGGCTTGAATGCCCGCCTCGCCGCGCGACTCAGCGGCTGGAAGGTGGACATCGTCTCCGACTCCGAGTTCGCCCGCCAGGAGGCCGATGCGGCCTACGCCAGCGGCGAGGAGGAGTTCGTCGGTCGCTGCGCCGCGAACCTGGCCAACGGCAAGCGCTGCCCTAACGCCGCGCTGCCCGGCTCGCACTACTGCGGAGTACCGGCGCATCAGAAGCTCGAAGGGCTTTCGCCCGAGGAGCTGGAGGCCGCTACCGCCGCCAGCGCCGAGGTCGAAGAGGTTGAGACGCCCACAAGTGGAGCTGAGCCGGAGCCCGAAGCCGCGCCCAAGACCGAGCCGGAACCAGAAGTCGAGCCGGAGCCCGAAGCCGCGGCCAAGACCAAGGCCGAGCCGACGCCCGACGAGGGGGACGGTGCCGAGGCCAGCTGATGGCCGCTGCGATCCGCACCTGCGCTGGTTGCGGGCGGAAGGCGCCACAAACCGAGCTGCTGCGCTTCAGCGCTGTGAACGGCGAATTGAGAGCCGTGCCCGAGTCACGCGGCCGAGGCGCTTACACCTGCCGTTTGCTGCCCTGCTTCGAGCGCGCACTCACCACCAACTCCTTCAGCCGAGCCCTGCGAACGGCAGTCCGGGTCGAGCCCGCGCTGCGCGACATCTACACTGACTCCAATGGCTAGTTCAGGCTCACAACGACCCAATCGTCCGATTCGCCCGCGCCAGGGCGCCGTGGGCCCGCGCCGCAAGCGCCGCGTTGTCATCGACAACCAGCCCAATCGTGGCGGTGGCGCCAGGCCAGGCGCCCCCGGAGCCCGTGACCAGCACTCCGAAGGACGCTCGCCCAGCAAGGTTGCGCCGGTCGCGACCGGGCCGATAACCGTTCCCTCCGGCGTCAGCGTCAGAGATCTCTCGCAAGCGCTCGGCATCCCGGTTGCTCAGATCATCAAGATCATGATGGGCATGGGCGAGATGGTCACGATCGCACAGTCGCTCAACGACGAAGCAGTAGTGCTGATCGGAGCCGAGCTCTCGCCGCCGCGCGAAATCACGCTCAAGCACGCCTCCGACGAGGAAGGAGAGCTAGACCAGGAGGAGGCTCCCGACGCGCCCGAGGATCTCGAGCCGCGCCCGCCCGTCGTCACCATCATGGGCCATGTCGACCACGGCAAGACGACGTTGCTCGACGCCGTGCGTAAGACCGCGGTCGCCGCTAGCGAGGTAGGCGGCATCACCCAGCACATCGGTGCTTACCAGGTGGAGCACGGCGCGCGCCGGATCACCTTCGTCGACACGCCCGGCCACGAAGCCTTCACGGC
>DATCCQ010000053.1:0-2022 GCA_036511185.1 Gaiellaceae bacterium | reverse complement strand
GCGCCGACCGAGGCACCCGCGGCGGACTCCACGGCCCGCTCCCAACCCTCCTCGACCTCGATGAGGTCGAGGAACGCTCCGAGGACACCCTCGAGATTGCCGATGATCGCGCGTCCACCAGAACCCGACATCTCCTCGAGGGCGCGGGCCAGCGCTTCGCCACGGGCCTGAGTACGCGCGGCCACGTCTGACGCCTGGGCCATCGCCTCGTCCGCACTCTCGCGCTCGGCCTCGGCGGCCTCGGCGTCGGCGTGAGCGCCCACCAGCTGCCCGCTGGCTCGGGCCACGTTCGCGGCGGCGGCGTCGCGTGCGGCGCCCACGCGCTCGAGCGACGTCGTCGCTTCGTCCACGCCGGCGCGGGCGTCGGCGAGCCGCTCGGCGGAGCGTCGTTCGTTCTGCACGGCGCCGGCCAGCGAACGCTCCAACAGCGCGGCGCGCTGTGACGCCGTGCGCCAGGCGGCCTGGTCGCTCTCGAGCGACACCGAGGCCCAGGTCCGCTCGTGAGTGTCCTGGGCGTCAGCGAAGAGGGTCTCGGCGCCCTGGAGAGCGTCGCGTAACTCGCGCAGCGTCTCCTCGTCGGCTTCAACGAGCACCAGATCGGCGGCGAGCTTGGCGGCGTCGGCTTCGAGGGTGGCGATCACGTTCTCGTCGGCCGAGGCCACCAGCGCGGCGCGCAGGCTGCGCTCGCGTTCGGCGATGACCGACAGGGTGCCGCGCGCGCGTTCAGCCAGTCCCTGGAGGGTTCCCAGAGTGGAGGCGAGCATCTCCTCGCGGCGCGAGGCCATCTCGGCGGCGGCCGTGGTCGCCTGAGCGTCGAGGGTCACGAGCTCGTTGCGCAACTTGCGCTCGAGCTCGCTGGAAGAGTTGATCATCTCTTCGAGCTCGCGCTGTCGCTCGTCGAAGGCGTCGAGTCGCTGGCGGAACAGCGACTGGCGCGCGATGCGCAGTTCGCGCTCCACTTCGGCGTAGCGACGCGCCGAGACCGCCTGGCGCTCGAGGGGGCGCATCTGGCGACGCACTTCGCGCACCAGGTCACCCAAGCGTTCGAGGTTCTCCTGAGTCGCGGCGAGTCGGCGCTCGGCGCGTTCCTTGCGGCGTCGGTGCTTGAGGACTCCGGCCGCCTCTTCGATCACCGCGCGGCGGTTCTCCGAGGAGGAGTTGAGGATCGAGTCCAACTGTCCCTGGCCGATGATCATGTGCTGCTGACGGCCGACGCCCGAGTCGCTGAGCAGCTCTTGGATGTCGAGCAGTCGGCAGGTGGTGCCATTGATGGCGTACTCGGAGTCGCCGTTGCGAAACAGGGTGCGCGAGATGGTGACTTCGGCGCCGTCCACCGGCAACTTGCCCGAGGAGTTATCCAGGGTCAGGGCGACCTCGGCGCGACCGAGGGCGGCCCTGTGCGCGGTGCCGGCGAAGATAACGTCGTCCATCTTGGCACTGCGCAGCGCGCGAGTGCTCTGCGCGCCGAGCACCCAGGTCACGGCGTCGACGACGTTGGACTTTCCCGAGCCATTGGGTCCGACCACCGCGGTGACGCCAGTCTCGAATTCGAGAACGGTGTTGTCGGCGAAGGACTTGAAGCCCTTCATGGTTAATCGCTTAAGAAACACGGGTAGACGCTAGCAACCTTCTCGGGTGGGCTCCGGTCAGTTCAGAGCCGCTTCGCCGACTCGATTGCGTAGCCAGCGCGCTCAGCCCTGGCACTTGACGCAGAAGTAGGTAGCACGCTGGTGGAAGACCACCTTGGAGATCAGCGTGCGGCACTGGTAGCAGGGCAGACCCTCGCGGGTGTGCACTTGCAGCAGATCCTGATAGGTCCCCTTCTCGCCGTCGGGATTGAGGAACATCTCGTCGGACAGCGTGGTTCCGCCGTGCTTGATGGCCTCGGTGAGCACCTCGGGGATGGTCCGGTGCAGGCGGCGAATCTCGATGGTCGAGAGGGATTCGGACACCCGGTCGTACATCAGACCGGCGCTGAACAGGATCTCGTCGGCGTAGATGTTGCCGATGCCGGCCATGATG
>DATCCQ010000052.1:0-6079 GCA_036511185.1 Gaiellaceae bacterium | reverse complement strand
TGTGTGACCGAGGCGGTCAAGCCGTGGATGACAGTGGCCGGAGGGTCGTGAAGGCGCACTGGTAGTGCGGAAAACGGCCCTGCGGCCGCTGGCGCCGCGGATCGGCCGCGTCGGGTATGCAGGCCTATTGGGATAGGCCCTAAAGCAAATGAAATGGCTAGGCCGAGCTCGCGGCGCCGGCGCTTGACCGGATTCCCGCTCGTTACTCGCTGTTTACCCCGTCGTATTCCGGAGAATCGGCTTCGGCCTCGGCCTTGGTCGCCCGTACGACGCCGTCTTTGTGATGAGCCGGCGAGTAGATCGTGTAGAGCTTCAGCGCCTCGCTGCCCGAGGTGTTGATGACGTTGTGCTCGGATCCGGACGGAACGACGACCGCCGAGCCATTCCCGACCTCGTACTCGTTGCCGTCGATGACAACGCGGCCCTGACCCGACTCAAAGCGGAAGAATTGATCGTTGTCCGGGTGAACCTCCGAGCCGATGTCTTCGTTCGGCTGCAGGCTCATCAAGACGAGCTGGCTATGGGTGTGGGTGTAGAGGACTTTGCGGAAATTGCCGTTTCCCAGGGTCAGCTCTTCGATGTTGCGGTTATATCCCTTCATCCCGGCCTCCGATCGTGTTTCGCTTTCTCAATACGGGCTCGCGGAAAACTGTTCGCTCGGACTTCGAGCGCGCTCACTACAGCCTAGTTTCCGGGCCTCGTAGAAGCCAAACCGCGGCTACCGAACTAGCGGCGTGACTTCGAGCTCCCGCCAAGCAGGTCCTCCACGCTCGGCTTGCGGTAAAGGGGCCGATCCGGCTCCTTCGCAGCGGGCGCCGTACGCGAGGTAGGCGGCGACGAGCGCGAGATAGGCGGCGCCGCTGCCTTCGTCTCGCTGCTCTCTCCCTGCATGACGATCTTGCCGCTCCCGTCCACCGTGTAGGTCTGAGCCAGGAAGCGCTCGACCTTCGTGACGTCGACGTGGCGCTTCTCGAGCCTCGCCCGGGCCTCATCGCTCAGCGCCGCATGCCCGTCGCGAACGACCAGCGAATCCCGCATCGAGCGAACGCCGCGGCGTACGGCCCTGACTACCGTCGCGGCGATAGCCATCGTAAAGAAGATCGTCGCTATCGATACGATTGTTGATACGGCGGCGACCATGGGGTCAGTGTAGGCCGAAGTAAGGCAACTTCGCTCTGGACGCCTGCCGCTCAGGCCTCGTGCGAAGAATCGGACCCGCGCAGCAGGTCCTCTTCACTCGGTTTGCGGTACAGGGGCCCCCGGTTCGGGCGCCCGCTCAATCTGAGGCGCCGGCGGCTGCCCGCTCGGCTCCGCATCGCTTGAGGCCTCGCCGGTCGCGCTCTTCGCCTCGGCGAGCTTGCTTTCGATCAGTGCAGGGTCAAGGCCCTGGCGCTCGAGCTCGGCGCGCACCTCGGCGCTCAGTGCCGGTTGACCGCCCCGCATCTCCAGGCTCCCTTCCATCGTCTGCCCGCTCGGGTCGGTCACCGAGATGTTGCCTGTGAAGTCGGAGCGGCTCGATACCGAGATCGTCTGCTTGCCAACAAGACGGCTTACGCCCTCGCCGAAGATGCGCCCGAAGAAACTCACGATCGCTTCATCGGCGGCTCGGGCGAGGGATTTGATGCCCGGCCGACAAGAGCGGAAATGGACTGCGGGCGCTACTCGTCCGCGGCGCTCGCGCTCGGCTTGTCGTGTTTCTTTTTGCTGTCGTCGCCGGCGACGACGACCTTCTCGGGCTCTTCCGCGGACTCTTCCGCGAGCACGAGCTCAGTGCCGGGGATGATCTTGATGTCGACGCCCTCGCCGTCTTTCTTGCGATCGACAATAAGCGTGGCGCCCGGCATCAGCTCGGCGCCGAGCACGAAGTCGGCCAGCGGATCCTCGATCAGGCGCTGGATCGCACGACGCAGCGGGCGGGCGCCCATGGACGGGTCGAAGCCCTGCTCGACCAGCAGGTCCTTGGCCTTGTCGGTCAGCTCGATCGTCACCTTGTGCACCGCGATCTGCTCACGCAACCGCTTCAGCATCAGGTCGATGATCTGCTTGATCTCGGCTTTCTCGAGCTTGTGGAAGACGATCACCTCGTCGATGCGGTTCAGCAGCTCGGGCCGGAAGACCTTCTTCAGCTCGCCCGTGACGCGCGACTTCATATCCTCGTAGGAGAGGCCGGCCTCATCGCTAGACGAGAAGCCAAGCGACTGGTTCTTGGAGATCTGAGCCGCGCCCAGGTTCGAGGTCATGATCACGATCGTGTTGCGGAAGTCGACCTTGCGCCCCTGCGAGTCGGTCAGCTTCCCGTCCTCGAGGATCTGCAGCAGGATGTTGAAGACGTCGGGGTGGGCCTTCTCGACCTCGTCCATGAGTAGCACCGAGTAGGGCTTGCGCCGTACCGACTCGGTCAGCTGGCCACCTTCGTCGTAGCCGACGTAACCCGGAGGCGAGCCGACCAACCGCGACACGGAGTGCTTCTCCATGTACTCCGACATGTCGACCTGGATCATCGCCTCTTCGTCGCCGAAGAGGAACTCGGCCAGGGTGCGCGCCAGCTCGGTCTTGCCGACGCCGGAGGGGCCCAGGAAGATGAACGAGCCGGTCGGGCGCTTGGGATCCTTGATCCCTGCGCGGGCGCGCCGGATCGCCTTGGAGACGGCCTCGATCGCCGGGTGCTGCCCGATCACGCGCTTGTGCAGCTCGTCCTCCATATGGACGAGCTTCTGAGATTCGGCCTCGGTGAGCTTGAAGACGGGGATGCCGGTCCACATCGAGACGATGTCGGCGATCTCCTCCTCGCCGACTTCGGGCTGCTCGGTCTTATCCTCCTCGTCGCGCCAGGACTCCTCGAGCTCCTTGCGCTTCTGGCTCAACTTGCGCTCCTTGTCCCTGAGCGCCGCCGCCTTCTCGAACTCCTGGGCCTCGATCGAAGATTCCTTCTCCTTGCGCACCGTCTCGATCTCTTCCTCGAGCTCGCGGTAGCGCGGAGGCGCGCTCATGGTCTTGATCCGCATGCGCGAGGCGGCCTCGTCGATCAGATCGATGGCCTTGTCGGGCAGGTGGCGATCCTGGATATAGCGGTCGGCGAGCTGCGCGGCGGCATCGAGCGCAGCGTCGGAGATCTTGCAGCGGTGGTGCGCCTCATAGCGATCGCGCAGGCCACGCAAGATCTGGATTGTGTCGTCTACAGAGGGCTCCTCTACCCGAATCTGCTGGAAGCGCCGCTCGAGCGCGGCGTCGCGCTCCAGGTACTTGCGGTACTCGTCCAGCGTGGTGGCGCCGATTGTCTGCAGCTCGCCGCGCGCCAGCGCCGGCTTGAGGATCGAAGCCGCGTCGATCGCGCCCTCGGCCGCGCCCGCTCCGACCAGGTTGTGAATCTCGTCGATGAAAAGGATGATGTCGCCGCGCTGGCCGATCTCCTTCATGACCTTCTTCAGCCGCTCCTCGAACTCGCCGCGATACTTGGAGCCGGCCACCAGCGCCGCCAGATCGAGCGTGTAGATCTGCTTGCCCTTGAGCAGCTCGGGAATGTTGCCGGTAGAGATGCGCTGAGCCAGGCCCTCGACCACCGCCGTCTTGCCCACGCCGGGCTCTCCGATCAGGACCGGGTTGTTCTTGGTGCGGCGCGAGAGGATCTGCATCACGCGCTCGATCTCGGTCTGGCGCCCGACTACGGGGTCGAGTTTGCCGTCGGCGGCCAGCTTGGTCAGGTTGCGCCCGAACTGATCGAGCAGCTTGGAGCTCTTCGTCCGCTCACCGCCCGCCGCACCGGCGGCAGCACCCTGCTGACGGCGCCCGGGGCCCGAAAGCATGCGAATGATCTCGTTGCGAATCTTCTCGGCGTCGGCATCGAAGTCGAGCAGGATGCGCGCCGCTACACCTTCGTTCTCGCGCACCAGCCCGAGCAGGATGTGCTCGGTGCCGATGTAGTTGTGACCGAGCGAGAGCGCCTCTCTGAGCGCCAGCTCCAGCACCTTCTTGGCGCGCGGCGTAAAGGGGATCTGACCGGTCGTGACCTCGTCGCCCTGGCCGACTATACGGGCCACCTGCGCCCTGACCTCCTCGACGGTGATGTCGAGCGACTCGAGCACGCGCGCGGCGAGGCCCTCCTCCTCACGAAGGAGCCCGAGCAGGATGTGCTCGGTGCCTATGTAGTTGTGCTTAAGAGCACGAGCTTCGTCCTGCGCAAGTACGACTACCTGCCTGGCTCGCTCGGTGAATCGCTCGAACAACCCTCTCGACCCCCTTTCTCCGTTGACTGGCCCGGGGTCTTTGCCGCGTGGCTCGGACCCCATCTTAGCTGAGGGTTACCTGCCCGAATCGAGGCCTCCGTCAGCCTCGTCCGAGCATGGAACAGGCGTGCCCACAGCCCTTCCGACAATTCGCTGATTTGCTATTACAACGCTATCGGCGGATGAAACGTTCCCGATAACCGACAATCCGCTCGGCCGCCCGCGCCGACTTGAGCAGTGGCCAGCGTCGTAGACTGAGCAGCATGCTTGTGAGGGCACGCCCTAACAAGTTCCAGGCGGCGCGAATCGCCGGAATATCGGCGGCCGGGCTCGGTATCGCCGTGCTCCTGGGCTGGGCCCTCAACTTGAGCGCGCTCAAGAGGGTTTGGCCGGGCGTGCCACCAACCAAGGCAAATGCCGCTGCGATGTTCGTGGTCGCGGGGGTTGGGCTCGCTCTCGTTGCACGAGCCAGGCCGGGCCGCCGGGCGCGCCTTGCTGCCGGCGCCGCGGGAGCGTTTTGCGCCGTCTTCTCAGCGCTCACTTTGCTCGAGTACTGGCACGGACTCGCCATCGACGAGCTGCTCTTCCGCGACACAACCGGGAGTGCTTTCCCAGGTCGCCCGTCGCCTCATGCCGCGATAGGCCTACTCCTAGTAGGTATCAACCTGATCTTCCTCGCCGACTCCAGAGGGAGGTACCTGCGCGCGGCGGCCTGGATCAACAACACACTGGCGATCGTTGTGGCCACGGGCATCATCGGCTACGCCTACTCCGTCGACTACCTGCGCGGTTTCTCTTCGGTTAACGGCATCGGCGTGCTCGCGCTGGCTGCGCTCGCGCTTCTGGTTGTCGGGCTGGCACTGCTAGATCCCGACGAGACCTGGCTGGCCGTCTTCATCTCACCCGGCGCCGGCGGACGGATGGCGCGCAGGTTTGCCCCGCTCGTCCTGCTTTCGCCGATCCTGATCGGAGTTCAGACCGCCGTCTACGACCACCCGGCCGGCCACGCTATCGCCGCCGCCGCCGTGACCGCCGCGATCGTGATAACACTGTTCGTGGGCGCCTCCGCACTCGATAAGGCCGAGGTAGAGCGCAAGACGTTAAGCGGCCTGCTGCCAATCTGCTCGCACTGTAAGCGCATCCGCGACGACGCTGGCTACTGGAGCCAGGTCGAGTCCTACGTCTCGAAATACTCCGAGGCCGAGTTCAGCCACAGCCTCTGCCCGGACTGCCTACTCGAGCACTACCCCGAGCACGCCGAGACAATCATCAACCAACTCAAGCAGAGCGGTCTAGCTTCAGGCAGCGAAGACCCTACTGGAGAGTAAGCGGCGAGTAGACCTGCCGGAGGAGTGCCGGATGTCGCGCGCTCAGGCCGGCTGCCTGAAATTGACAGCGGCCCGGATGGTGCGCAGAAGAATCTTCATATCCAGCCAGAACGACCAGTTCTCGATGTAGTAGTTGTCCCACTCGACTCGATCCGAGAGAGTCCTCACGGCGAAACGATCGTCCCCTCTGCCGATCCCGTGAATCTGAGCCCAGCCGGTGATTCCCGATTTGACGCGGTGACGTTCCTGGTAGCGATAGATGCTCTGCTCGAAGATCTCGACTAGCTCCGGCCTCTCCGGCCGCGGCCCGATCAGGCTCATATCGCCTCTGAGCACGTTGATCAACTGAGGAAACTCGTCGATCGACGTGCTGCGAAGGAAGGCGCCGAATCGAGTCAACCGATCGGCGTCCGCGTTTGCGGCTACGCGCGGATCCTCGACCGGCCGCATCGACCGGAACTTGAGCACCTCGAATGTTCGTCCGTCACGGCCGACGCGAAGCTGGCGAAAGCACGACGGCTTGCCGAG
>DATCCQ010000051.1:0-5302 GCA_036511185.1 Gaiellaceae bacterium | reverse complement strand
GGTGCCATGTTGCGCATCGATCCGAGCGACGAAAGCAGGAGTGCCAGGAAGGCTGACACGACGACCAGCGCCGAGGAGGTGATCGCCTGCCCGACCCGCGCGACGGAGAAGGCGATTGCCGTCTTCGGGTCGTCGCCGGCGCGCAGCCGCTCGCGGTAGCGGAAGAGTAAGAAGAGAACGTAATCGGTGCCGATCCCGAACAGCACCACGACGAGCAGCGTCGTCAGATTCTGATCGAGCGTGAAGCCGATTATCTTGGCCAGCGAGGCAAGCAGCGCCGTGGTGAGCGAGTAGATGCCGGCGATGGCGACGACCGGCATCAGCGCCGTCAGTGGGCCGCGGAAGACCGCGCCCAGCAGAACGATGATCAGCAAGATCGTGGCGATACTGACGATCTCGAGCGCCGACTGCGCCGACTCCATGGTGTCGGCCCCGATTGCCACCTCGCCCGTCAGCAGAGTCGAGAGCCCGCTGCCCGCGAGCGAGGCGCGCGCCTTGAGGCGCAGCTCCTTGACAGCGGCCTGGACGGGCTTTTCGTCGGACGTGCCGCGGAAGGCGATTGCGACAAGTTGCCCGCGCTTGTTCGGGGAAACCTGCTGAGCGCTGGTCGAGACGGCAGTGACACGGGGGATGGCCGCGCTCTTGAGGTCGCTCGCCAGCTTCCTAACGCGGGCCCGATCGGTCGAGGTGAGCGGCGCGTGGTCACTGCGGCGGACGATAAACATCGCGGTTTTGCCCGAGTTCGCCGCGAAATGCTTTATCGCGATCGCTTCGGCCTTCGCCGACTCGTACTTGGAAGGTACGAAACTACCTTGGTCGGTAGTCGTTACTTCCGATAGTTTCGGAGCTAGCGGCACGATCACCGCGATTGCCAGCAGCCAGACGCCAATCACACGCCACGGGTGGGCAACGACGAGTTTTCCGAGTCTTTCGAACAGGGCGCTCTCCGATCCTGAGGGAAGAAGTGGGACATCAGTGTCCCGTTACGGCTCAGCATAGATACGGGACACCGATGTGTCAAGAAGGGACAGAAATGTCCTATACTTCAACGCATGGCTGTAAGTGACAAAACGTCGGCGCTGATTCTCGAAGCCGCATCCCACGTGCTGGCGCAGCGAGGCGAGGCGGGCAGCATGGCCGAAGTAGCCGCCGCGGCAGGCGTCGGTCGCTCGACGCTCTATCGGCACTTTCCCACCCGCGACGCGCTGCTCGAGGAGCTGGCGCGGGCGGCGCTTGTCGAAGCGGGCGAGCTGTTGGCGGAGGCGCAGCTCGAGAGCGTTCCGCCGCTCGAAGCGCTGGCCCGCGCGATCCGCACGCTCGTCTTCGTCGGCGACCGCTACATCGTTCTGTTCGAAGCGAAGCTGTCGATCGATCGCGCTGCCGGAGAGCGCGCGATCGGCGCACCGCTCCGTCGCGTATTCGAGCGCGGCCGCGCCGAGGGCATCATCCGCACGGATGTCGACGCCGAATGGCTGCTCGATCTGTTCGGCGGCATGATTGCGGCCGGCATTCATTTCGCCGTCGAGCACGAGACGGGAATCGAGGAGACCGCCGCCACGATCCAGCGCGTCTTCGTCGAGGGCGCCGGGACGCACTGAGCGAGAGGCCCGACGACCTACCGTTCAGGAGGCCACGAAGCGGCGTTATTGCCCCTGCGCAAGAACGTAGGGAAAACGGGCGCGCTCGCGCGTTGTCGGTGCAACAGAGCTTCGATGGTGGGTGATAGCCTTCCGGCCGTATCGCAAGGTCATTTTTGTTGACGCGCGCGCCCGTACGGAGATCTGTTTCGATCGTCGGAGGCGGCCGCGCCGACCGAGATGACGTAGGTCACTCGTCGGTATTGACACTCCAGGAGGTCGAGCATGGGCAGCAGTGAGCAGGGCGAGCACGCCATCCACACGATGTTTCTGGAAGAGCGGCGCTATCCGCCCTCGCCCGAATTCACGGCTCAGGCCAATGCCAAGGCCGACATCTACGAGCGTGACTTCGAGGAGTTCTGGGAGACCGAAGGCCGCGAGCGCGTCTCCTGGTTTGAGCCCTTCGACAAGCTCTACGAGTGGGAGATGCCGAACGCCAAGTGGTATCTGAACGGCAAGCTCAACGTCTGTTACAACTGCGTCGATCGCCACGTCGAGTCGGGCGCCGGTGACAAGGTCGCCTTCTACTGGGAGGGCGAGCTGGCCGACACACGGCGGACGATCACCTATGCCGACCTGCAAAGCGAAGTCGTTCGCTTCGCCAACGTGCTCAAGTCGATCGGCGTCAAGAAGGGTACGCACGTCGCCATCTACCTGGGAATGATCGCGGAGTTGCCGATCGCGATGCTCGCCTGCGCACGCCTCGGTGCTCCGCACTGCGTCGTCTTTGGCGGCTTCTCGGCCGAGTCGCTCGCCGATCGCGCCGCCGACTTCGACGCCGAGATCGTGATCACGCAGGACGAGGGCTACCGCCGCGGCAAGCCGCTCGGGCTGAAAAAGATCGCCGATGAGGCGGTCGCCAACACGCCGAGTATCGAGAAGATGCTGGTCGTCACGCACTCAGGCGGCGATGTGGCCTGGACGGAAGGCCGCGACATCCGCTACGACGATCTGGCCAAGGACGCCTCCAGCGACCCGGCCAGCTGCCCCTGTGAGCCGATGGACTCCGAAGACCTGCTCTTCCTCATGTACACCAGCGGCACTACCGCCAAGCCGAAGGGGATCGTCCACACGACGGCTGGATACCTGGTCGGCGTAGCGACGACTCACAACTACATCTTCGATCTCAAGCCGGAGACAGACGTCTTCTTCTGCACCGCCGACATCGGCTGGATCACGGGCCATTCCTACATCGTCTACGGCCCGCTGGCCAACCAGGCCACCTCGGTCATCTTCGAGGGCACGCCCGACTTCCCCGACAAGGACCGCTGGTGGGACATCTGCGAGCGCTACGGCGTGACGATTCTCTACACCGCCCCGACCGCGATCCGCTCGCATATGAAGTGGGGCCCGGAGTACGCGCAGAAGCACGACCTCTCCAAGATCAGGCTGCTCGGCACGGTCGGTGAGCCGATCAACCCCGAGGCCTGGGTCTGGTACCGCGAGCACATCGGCGGCGACAAGGCGCCGGTTATCGACACCTGGTGGCAAACCGAGACCGGAATGATCCTGATCACCCCGCTCCCGGGCGTCACGACGCTCAAGCCCGGCTCGGCCAGCAGGCCCTTCCCGGGTATCGACGCCGCGGTCTACGACGAATCATCGAACGAGGTCGGCCCCGGCGGCGGCGGCTACCTCGTGCTGCGCCATCCCTGGCCGGCGATGCTGCGCGGCATCTACAAGGATCCCGATCGTTTCCTCTCCAACTACTGGTCGCTCTTCCCGGGCAACTACGCCGCCGGCGACGGCGCCCGCATCGACGAGGACGGCGACTACTGGCTGCTCGGCCGGGTTGACGACGTGATGAACGTCTCGGGCCACCGCCTCTCGACGATCGAGATCGAGAGCGCGCTGGTCGACCACCCGATGGTCGCCGAGGCCGCGGTCTGCGGCCGCGCCGACCCGATCACCGGCCAGGCCATCGTCGCCTTCGTGACGCTCAAGGGCGGCAAGGAGGGCTCGGAGGAGATAGTCAAGGAGTTGCGCGCCCACGTCGGAAAGAAGATCGGACCGATCGCAAGGCCCGCCAGCGTCGTCATCACATCGGAGCTGCCGAAGACCAGAAGCGGCAAGATCATGCGCCGCCTCCTGCGCGACGTGGCCGAGAACCGCGAGCTCGGTGATACCACGACGCTCGCCGATCCGAGCGTGCTGGCCAAGATCCAGCAACTGGCCCAGGCGAAGCCCTAAACGCCACAGATCCGTCTCGAATAGAAGCGCCGCCGGCCCGCGGCAAAGCATCGGCCGGCGGCGATTTCTATAGGCGGAATCGACGCGTTCGGCGCAGGTACCATGAACCGGCTCTCGCTCGCGCATAAACTGACGGTGAGCACCTAGAGAGCAACTCCTTTCGGAGCCGCCGCAGGCGAGATTTCGAGTCTCGCCGGCGCGACCGGAGAGTTCTGCGAGAACTGAAGAGAGAGTAAGGAGCGAAAGATGTCAGAGAGCGCCGCTAGCGCTGCCTCCTCGGCCGAAGCGCAGCCCAAGTCCAAGGTCGAGCAGAACGAGATCGCCCACGCGCGCGAGCTGCTCTCAGGCCCGACCGACGTGATCCTCCGCGACGGCAGCACCGTTCGGCTGCGGCCACCGCTGGCGGAAGAGGTCAATCCGGTCGTCGACTTCCTCCGCAACCTCTCGCCCGAGAGCTACACCCAGCGCTTCCACGGCCGCGCCTCGATCGATGCCTCGCTGCTCGAGGGAATGGTCGACTGTGACTGGCTCGAGCAGGGCGCACTGATCGCTACGCGCGCGGGCTCGGGCGGCGAAGAGGTCGTCGCGCTCGGCAGTTACGACCGCCTGCGTCAGCGCGACCGAGCCGAGGTTTCCTTCGTAGTCGCCGACCATCTCCAGGGTCACGGTCTCGGCACTCAGGTCTTCAACCAGCTGGTCGCGCGCGCCTCGGCGGTCGGTATCCGCAGCTTCGTCGCCCTGGTCAAGGCCGACAACATGAAGGCGCTCGAGATGTTGTCTCTGAGCGGCTTCAGCCTCCACCGCGAGCTCGACAGCGGCATCGTCGAGATGGAGATCTCGCTCGCGCCGACCGAGCACCTGCTGGAGTGGGTCGGCGCCAGAGACCACGAGGCGGTCGTGACCTCGCTGCGGCCCTTCTTCCTTCCTCGCAGCGTGGCCATCATCGGCGCCTCGGCGCGAGAAGGATCGGTCGGCGGCGACCTGTTCCGAAACATCCTGCACGCCGGCTTCAAGGGCGTCGTCTATCCGGTCAACTCCTCCGCCACCCCGGTTGCGGGTGTGCGCGCCTACAGCTCGGTCGACGAGATCGAAGACACGATCGACCTGGCCGTAATCTGTACGCCGGCGCGGGTCGTGCTCGACGTGGTTGACGATGCGCTGCGCAAAGGCATTCGCGCCATCGCCGTCATCTCAGCCGGCTTCGCCGAGGTGGGCGTCGAAGGGCTAGACCTGCAAGAAGAGCTGCTGGCGCTGGTGCGCATGCACGGCGGCCGTCTGCTCGGCCCGAACATTCTCGGAATCTCGTCGGCCGCTATGAACCTCAACGCCACCATTGGCGCCGTCGAGCCTCCCCCGGGGAGGCTGGCGCTCTCCTCGCAGAGCGGCGCGCTCGGCGTCGCACTGCTCGACGCAGCGCGTGCCCGCGGTCTCGGGGTTTCGGCCTTCGTCTCGGTCGGTAACACGGCTGATGTCTC
>DATCCQ010000050.1:0-3140 GCA_036511185.1 Gaiellaceae bacterium | reverse complement strand
TCAGCTTGTGCCAGCTCTGCCCGCCGTCGTCGCTCGAGAGGATCGCCGGTGGCCGGGCGAACGTTCCGTTCGCCAGCAGCAACCAGCCGTGCTCCGGATCGGAGAAGCTGACCGCGACCGCGTGGACGCGTAACGCTCGCCACCAGCTCCTGCCACGATCGTCGCTCCGAAGTAGCGCGCTGGCGGTCGTCACCCAGACGAGCGACGAGCCGCGCACTGCGTCGATGTCGACCGGGCTTTCGGTGATGTCGACCTGGCCGTGAACGACGAGCGTTCGCTTCCAACTGCGACCGGAGTCGTCGCTGACGAAGAGCGCTCCGGGGCAGTAAGAGGCGCTGCAGTCCTCGATCTTCGCAAGCACGCCGTGGCGAGTGTCGAAGAAGCCGATCGCTCTAGGGATAAGAGGCGTGTCGGGGCCGCCGGTGCCGATGGAAGTGACCCGAACGGAAGACGAGCGGGATCCGCAGGCGCTCCCAAGGAGCAGAGTGCTTAGGGCGAGAGCGGCGGCACGGATGAGCGACGGGTGTCGCATCTGCCGCTATTACAACACGCCAGCGTCAACGCGACTTCTCTCGAGAACTCCGTCGGGTTAGGACAAGAGCGATTCTCCTCATCGAGCGACCGGACTTCAAAAGATGCCTGTTTGCAGAAACTTCGTTGTGTTAATGACAACGAGTGGAACTAAACGGGGCACTTTCGAACCTTCAACTCGGGGTTGAGCTTGGACGCCTCGGCACGCTCCGCGAAAGTCTTCTCCTGAAAACCGCAGCCGATCCTCGCGAGCCTCGGTCTGCTCCTGTCAGAGTGAGCCCGGTGCTCGAAACCGTGACGATAGTGCTCAAGCGGGCCGAGCGACCGATGCGGGCGAGAGAGATCCGCGTCGCGGCTGAGAAGCTCGCTGGGGAACCTCTGCTTTGGACGTCGGTGAAGTCAGCACTCTCGGCAGGTGCGGCCGGCGAGAAGCCGCACTTCCGGAGAGTGCGGCATGGCGTCTACCTGGTGATCGACAGTGCGAACGCTCGTTGACATCACTGAGTCAGGTATCAAGCTTGTCGGCTCGTCTCCGGGGACACCGTTTTCCGCGGCGGGGAGGGACGGTGAGACCGCATCTTCGCGTGGTGCTCGCTGCTCGGATCGGGGCGCTCGTCGAGCCGGGTCTCACTCTCACTGCTTTTCAGAAAGTGACCATATTGCAGGGTCTTTAAGATCTCGTTTGACAAAGCCCGCGTTCATGTGCATAGACTTCCGCCCATCATGACAGCGTTGTCGGCAACGATGTCTAATAGTAACGGTGTAGAGCCGATCCTCGAGGCTCGCAACATCCAGAAGCACTTCGGTCACGTCGTGGCGCTTCGGGAGGGCAACTTCCAGCTGCGCCCGGACGAGATACACGCGATCGTCGGCGACAATGGTGCGGGCAAGTCGACGCTGATCAAGATCATCTCCGGCGTCTTCCACGCAGACGGCGGCGAGGTGTTACTCGACGGCCGACCGGTATCGATTACGAACCCGCGCGAAGCCCGCGTACTCGGGATCGAGACCGTCTACCAAGACCTCGCGCTCGCCGAGCACCTCGACGCCGCAGCGAATCTCTTCCTAGGTCGCGAGATGTTGCGCCCGACCCCTCTTTCCTGGTTCGGCTTCCTCGACAAAAAGTCGATGAAGCAGCGTGCCGAGGGAGAGATGCAGCGTCTCAAGATCGGCATCCAGTCCGTCGAACAACCTGTGCAGAGCCTCTCCGGTGGACAGCGCCAAGCGGTCGCCGTCGCTCGCGCCATCGCTTGGGGTAATCGCATCGTGATCATGGACGAGCCCACGGCCGCGCTCGGCGTACGTGAGTCCGCCATGGTGCTCGAGCTGATGAAAGAGGTGAAGAACCACGGTATCGCGGTGATCATGATCAGCCACAATCTGCCCGAGGTCTTCGCCGTCGCCGACCGGATCACGGTGCTTCGGCTCGGGCGGACGATTGCGACCATAGAGAAGAGCGACACGAGCCTCGAGGCGGTCGTCGGGTTCATGACCGGAGCCCTCGACGCGCTCGTCTGAGGAAAAGCGTCTTGACCGTCCCGACACACGTCGTAGCACACGCCAGGTGACCGCGTTGTCCGAAGCCGACTTCGCCGGTGTCTTCGACCAGCCGCGCGCGAAGGAGCGTCCGACTATGCGCGACGTCGCCGGCACCGCCGGGGTGAGCCTCAAGACCGTCTCTCGTGTCGTCAACGACGAGCCCGGTGTCCGTCCCGAGACCGCGGCGCGCGTCCAGGCGGCGATCAAGCAGCTCGGCTTCCGCCGCAACGACATGGCTCGGGCACTTCGGGGCGGGCAACTGTCGCGAACCCTCGGCCTGGTGATAGAGGACGTTTCGAACCCGTTCTACTCCGCGATCACGCGAGGCGTAGAGGAGGTCATGCGCGAGCGCGGTCTGATGCTCGTCGCGGGCTCTTCCGACGAGGAACCCGAGCGGGAGCGAGAGCTTGCGCTGCTCCTTTGCGAGCGGCGCGTCGAGGGCCTTTTTATCGTGCCGGCGGGGACCGATCACCGCTATCTCCTCCCCGAGCTACGCCTCGGCATGATCGCCGTCTTCATCGACCGCCCGCCCGGTTGCATCGAGGCAGACACCGTCTTGCTCGACAACGTGGGCGGTACGCGCAAGGGAGTCGAGTACCTGATCGAGCAGGGCCATAGGCGAATCGGCATGATCGGCGACGATTCGGCGATCTTCACCGAGCGCGAGCGCGCGCGAGGTTTCCGCGAGGCGCTTCACGCCGCCGGGATCCCCGTCGACGAATCGATCATTCGCCTCGGTGCTCATAGCACCGGCGCCGCCGACGAAGCGGCGCGCGAGCTGCTTGCGTTGCCCGAGCCGCCGACTGCCGTCTTCACGGGCAACAACCGCATTACGATCGGTGCTCTGCGTGCGTTGGCGGCAACCGGCCGTCGCGTTGCGCTGGTCGGCTTCGACGACCTCGAGCTGGCTGAGTTCCTCGCGCTACCGGTTACGGTCATCACCTACGACCCGGCCGATCTGGGCCGCCGAGCCGCCGAGCTGCTCTCGCGGCGGCTCGAGGGCGACAACCGCCCACCCCAGACGGTGATCTTGCCGACGAACCTCGTTATGCGCGGCTTCGGGGAGGTGT
>DATCCQ010000049.1:0-3673 GCA_036511185.1 Gaiellaceae bacterium | reverse complement strand
CGGCTGCCGCGACGGGCACGCGCCGACCCGGCCCGCCGTAGCTCGACTTTACCCGTGCTGCGCTCGATCTTTTCCACTTCCACCTCGATCTCGTCACCGAGGCGCCAGCGGCCGCCGCGGCGACCCTCCAGAGCTGTGCCGAGCTGGTCGAGCTCGAAGTAGTCGCCGCCCAGGCGCCGGGCCGGCAGAAAGCCCTCGAAAACCTCGCCGAAACGGGCGAAGAGCCCTGGCCCGATCAGGCCGGTGATCTCGCCGCTGAAGCGCTCATCGGCGCCCTCGCTTCGCTGGCGCCGTTCGAGCAGCCAGGCCAGGCAGATCTCGTCGGCCTGAAACTCGATCTTGGCGGCCTCGCGCTCGACGGCCGAGGCGTGCTCGGCGAGAGCTTCCAGATCGGCAGCGGGCGCCTCGTCGCTCAGGCCGAGCTCGCGCAACAGTGCGCGGTGGCAGACAACATCCGGATAGCGGCGGATTGGCGAGGTGAAGTGGCAGTAGCCCTTGCTGGCAAGACCCGAGTGGCCGAGATTGCGCGGGTCGTAGCGAGCCTGCTTGAGCGCGCGTAGCACCAGCGTTGGAAAGGCTTCCCGGCCCCGCTCGGAGTGCGCTACGTATTCGATCACGGCGCTTGCGACGCGAGCGGCGAGGAGCTCGGCCTCCTGCGGCGTAAGTGAGCCCTCTTCGGGCGCCGGTGGCGTCGGCACTTCGAGCTTCGTGAGCTTGTCGATCAGGGCAATCAGCGACTGCGGATCGGGGCGCTCGTGCACGCGGTAGAGAGCCTCCCTCCCCCGCTCCGCGAGCAGCTCGGCCACCGCCTCGTTGGCGAGAATCATCAGATCCTCGATCAGGGCGTGGGCACGCGGCTCGCTCTGGAACCAGGCTCTCTCCACGCCGCCGTCGGAGTCGAAGGCGAAGGCCAGCTCGGGTCGCTCGATGCGTAGCGCCCCGCGGGCAAAACGCTGGCCTCTGAGCGCCGCGGAGGCGCGGTCGGCTTGCTCGAGCGCCGCGACAAGCTCGGGCGCGGCGCTCTCCTCACCGGCGAATATCCGCTCGACCTGGCCGTAGCTCAAGCGGGCGCCCGAGCGAATGATCGAGCGGTAGAAACGAGGCTCGCCGCGGCGGTATTCGCCGTCCAGCAGAACCTCGGTGGTGACGCAGAGCCGGTCCTGGTTCGGGCGCAGCGAGCAGGCATCCTCGGAAAGCTCGGGCGGCAGCATCGGAGCCACGTTGCCGGGCACATAGGTCGAGAAGGCTCGCCCGGCGGCGCCGTAGTCGAGCGGCGCGCCGCTCGGCAAATAGGCCGAGACGTCGGCAATGTGAACGAAGACCCGAAGGCCCCCGTCCTCCTCGCGCACGGAGATCGCGTCGTCGAAATCCTCGGCCGTCTCGGGGTCGATGGTGAAGGTGATGAGATCGCGCAGGTCGACCCGGTCTTCACGCGGCGGCGAGGGAAGCTCGTAGGGCTCGAAGTCGACCCGGCGCCCGGTTTCTACCAACAATCCCTCGAGTACGACCTCGATCCGCGCAGCCGGACCAAGCACTTTGTCGACACGCGAGCGTTTTCGACCCGAGCGCACGACGACGAGATCGCCCAGAGCGACCTCTGTCCTGGCGCGTTGCTCGAGCAGCAACGGCAATCCGGGCGTGAAGTAGGGCTCGGCGTAGACCAGCTTGCCGCGGCGGGTCACCTCGGCGACAACAGAGTCGGCGACCGGGCCCAGCGCCAAGTCAGACCTGTAAGAAGCGGCGCAACGTGACACCCGTGCCGATCGCACCGAGCACGAGCCCTGTCAGGATCATCAGCGAAGAGGTCAGTGCGAAGGGCCAGGCGTGCACGTCGCTACCGGCGTTGAAGTCGAGATGGAGCGCCGGCATGGCCACAACCTTGGTGATCGAAAGCAGTATCACCGCCAGCAGCGCGCCGCCGAAGCCGCAGATCAGGCCCTCGATCATGAAGGGCAGGCGCACGAACCAGTTGGTCGCACCGACCAGCTTCATCACCTCGATCTCGCGTCGGCGCGAGAAGATCGAGAGGCGAATGGTGTTGGCGATCAGCGCCGTCGAGGCCACGAGTAAGATCAGCACCATCAGCGCAAACGAGAACTCGATCACCTTGGCGACCTTCAGCACGCGCTCGCTCACCTTCTTGTTGTACTTGACGTCCTGTACGCCCTTGAGCGGCGGATTCTTGAGCAGGGAGGCGATCTTGCCGGCAACTTCGCCGCGCATCGGAACGATTTTGTAAGCGTCGGGAAGCGGGTTGGTCTTCAGCCCTCGGGTTAGATCGGGGTTGTTCTTCTGCATGTCAACCCAGGCTTCTTCCTTGGAGACGTACCTGAACGACTTGATCAGGTGTTGCGCCTTGACCTCGTTGATCCTGACGAGCGTTTGGGCCTTGTTCGCCGCGGTGGCCGGCTTGGCGCAGGTCTCCGCCGCGCAGAAGTACACGTGCACCACGATCTCTTTCTTGGTGTGGTCGCTCCAGGAGACCATCCAGCTGCCGAGCGCGATGCAGATACCAAGCAGGAACATGCCGATGAAGACGGTCATCATCGCGGCCACGGTGGTGGAGATATTGGCGCGGATCGAGTGCAGCGCCTCGGAAACGAGCAGGCGGAAACGGGTCACTGGGAGGCGTAGCCCCCTCGGCGCTCGTCGCGGGAGATCTTGCCGTCCTCGAGCGCGATCACGCGGCGACGCATCTTGTCGACCATCTCACGGTCGTGCGTCGCCATCAGGATGGTCGTGCCGGTGCGGTTAATCGAGTAGAGCAGCTGCATGATTCCGACCGAGGTGTCGGGGTCGAGGTTTCCGGTCGGCTCGTCGCAGACTAAAAGAGGCGGATGGTTGACGAAGGCGCGCGCGATCGAGACGCGCTGCTGCTCGCCGCCGGAGAGCTGGTTGGGAAGCGAGTCCATCTTTTCCACCAAGCCGACCATCGAGAGCACCTCGGGCACCTTGCGGCGGATGTTCTGGGCGCTCTCACCCTGGACGTTGAGCGCGTAGGCCACGTTTTCGGCCGCGCTGCGGTTGGGAAGCAGCTTGAAGTCCTGGAAGACGCAGCCGATGTTGCGGCGCAGCTGCGAGATGCGCGACTGGCGCAGCCGCGAGATGTCACGACCGCCGACGATGATCGTGCCTCGGGTCGGCTCCGACTCCTTGAGCAGGAGCCTGATCAGAGTCGACTTGCCGGAGCCCGAGGGGCCGACGATGAAGACGAACTCGCCCTTATCGATCTGGAAGGAGACGTTGTCGAGCGCGAGTACGTTCGGCTCGTAGCGCTTCGTCACGCCCTGGCAGACGATCATCGCCCCAGCGCTTACCGTTGCCGAAGGATCGGGCTCGGGTAGAGCGTCGGGGTTCTGTGTGTCGAGATCCACGTCCTGATCCGGAGTCGTAACGACGGCGGTCCCGGGGCCGCAGCCGGTTGAGAATCGCCCGGGAAGTCTAGCCGAGCGCTCGGCCGGCCCGGGCGGAGAACAGCGCCTTTGGACGCCCGCTAGACGACCTTGCCGGCCGCCTTGGCCAGCAGAAAGGCGCGCACGAAGCCGTCCAGGTCGCCGTCGAGCACGGCCTGAGTGTTGCCCATCTCGAAGTCGGTGCGGTGGTCTTTGACCATCTGGTAGGGCTGCAGTACGTAGCTGCGGATCTGGCTGCCGAAGCCGATCGACTGCGCCGC
>DATCCQ010000048.1:0-6330 GCA_036511185.1 Gaiellaceae bacterium | reverse complement strand
TCGGGCGCGGCTCAAAGGCCTGCGGAGGTTTGGCCGCCACTTGGGGCGTTTCGCCTTCGGGCGTCTCTCCGGCAACCACAGGCTCTGTCTTCTCGGTGGTCGGCTCGACCGTGAAAGAGGGCTTCGACCAGCTAAGGCCGGGCGCAACACCAGGCGGCGGCGAGGCGGACTCCTCCTCTTCCTCGGGCTCCTCCTCCTCTTCCTCGGGCTCTTCCTCTTCTTCTTCCTCGGGCTCCTTCGTCTCCTTGGCGCCCTCGGCGCTCTCAGGCACTACAACCGGCACGACCGCCGTCGCGTTTGCGGGCGCCGCCGCGGGACTTTTCTCTCCGACGCCGACTGTGGGACCGGCGATCTCTTCGCTCTCCACGTGCACGTCAATCAAGCGCGAGTTGCAGATGACACAGACGCCCAGGTCGCTGGTGGCGACGACCTTGTGGTCGCGAACGCAGTAGCCGACCTGCACGACCGAGAAGGTCGTCCCGCAGTAGCGGCAGACCTTGGCTTCGAGCTTGATCTGCTCGGCGCACTCTGGGCAGGTTTTTATGCCTGGCTCCGACACGGCGACACCCCTCTTCCGGTTGCTTTACTAGGGCGAGTATCTCGCCGTTGACGGCCGGACTCAAGTGCCGAGCGTCGGTCAGCCGGATACAGGCGGGTCTTGATCGGGCTCGTAGCGCACGATCGCGCGTTTGACCGCGGCCGCCTCATCCAGGCGCTCAACCGGGCGACTATGCGGCGCGTCGTGCAGCAGCTCGGGATTCTCGGCCGCTTCGGCGGCGATCCGGCGCATGGCTCGGACGAACTCGTCCAGGGTCTCGAGCGACTCGGTTTCGGTTGGTTCGATCATCAGCGCCTCGGGCACCACCAGCGGGAAATAGACCGTGGGCGGATGGATGCCGTAGTCCATCAGCCTCTTTGCCACGTCCAACGCCGAGATCCCGTGCTCGCGCTTGAGCGCGCAGGCCGAGAGCACGAACTCGTGCTTGCAGAGGCGGTCGTAGCGCAGCTCGTAGACGTCCTTCAGCCGCGCTTGCAGGTAGTTGGCGTTGAGCACGGCCGCCTCGGACATCTCTTTCAAAGACGGGCCGTAGACACGGATGAAGACGTAAGCCTTGACGAGCACGCCGAAGGGACCGAGAAAGCCGCGCACCCGTCCGATTGACTTCGGCCGCTTGGCGTCGAGCGTGAAGGCGCCGTCCTCGCCGCGCACGATCCGCGGCGCGGGCAGGAAGGGCTCGAGCTCGCGGCGCACCGCAACCGGGCCGGCGCCCGGCCCGCCGCCGCCGTGCGGGGTCGAGAAGGTCTTGTGCAAGTTGAAGTGGACGACGTCGAAACCCATGTCGCCAGGGCGCGAGATGCCGCAGACGGCATTCAGGTTGGCGCCGTCGTAGTAGAGCAAGGCGCCTGCCTGGTGGAAGATGCTCGCCACCTCGACTATCCCTTCCTCGAACAGGCCCAGCGTCGAGGGATTGGTCAGCATCAGCGCGGCCGTGTTCGGGCCGACCACGCGGCGTAGATCGTCGAGGTCGAGATTGCCGCGCGCGTCGGTCTTGACCGGCTGCAACTCGAAGCCGGCCATGGTCACGCTGGCCGGGTTGGTGCCGTGCGCGGTGTCGGGAACGACCACCTTGCGCCGCTGCGCCAGCTCTCCCTTGTCCTGGAAGTGGGCACGCACCAGCATCAGTCCGGTCAACTCGCCCTGCGAGCCGGCCGCCGGTTGCAGCGTGACGGCATCCAGCCCGGAGATCTCGGCCAGCGCCTCCTGCAGCTGGAAACAGAGCTCGAGTGCGCCCTGCGCATCTTCGGGCAGCTGGTGCGGGTGCAGGTCGGCAAAGCCGGGCAGGGCGGCCAGGCGCTCGTTCAAGCGAGGGTTGTACTTCATCGTGCAGGAGCCGAGCGGATAGAAGCCGGAGTCGAGGCCGAAGTTGCGCTCGGCCAGCGCCGAGAAATGGCGGGCCAGATCGGGCTCGGCCAGCTCGGGCAGGCGCGGTGCCTCGGAGCGCGCCAGCGCGGCCGGGACTTCCGCCTTGGGCAGGTCATAGTGCGGCAACGAATAGGTCGAGCGACCCGCTTTCGAGCGCTCGAAGATCAGCGGCAGCCGGCGCCACTCGCTCATGCCCCCACCTCCGCCAGCACCTCGGCCAGACGCTCGATATCAGCGGGCGAGCGCCTCTCGGTCAGGGCAACCAGAAGAACGTCTTCCAGCCCCGGGTAGTCGCGCCCCAGTGGGTAACCGGGATTGACACCCAGCTTCTTCGCCTCCCGTACAACCTCTTCCGCCGGGCGACCAAGGCGCAGCGCGATCTCCTTGAAGCTCGGAGCCGCGAAGGCTTCCTGCACAGGCAGCTTCTGCTTGGCCAGCTCGGCCAGGCCTAGACAGGTCTCCCCCAGCTCGCGCAGGCCACGGGGCCCGAGCCAGGAGAGGTAGACGAGCCCGGCCAGCGCGCAGAGCGACTGGTTGGTGGTGATATTCGAGGTGGCCTTCTCGCGCCGGATGTGCTGCTCGCGGGTCTGGAAGGTGAGGACGAAGCCGCGCCGATCGCTGCGGTCGACGGTCTGGCCGGTGATGCGGCCGGGCATGCGCCTGATCAGATCCTTCTTCGCCGCCAGGAAGCCGAAGTGCGGGCCGCCGAAGGAGAGCCTGTTTCCGGCCGCCTGGCCCTCGCCGATCGCGATCTGGCAGCCGTAGTTTCCGGGCGCCTCGAGCACGCCGAGGGAGAGCGGATCGACGTGCGCAACTGCCAGCGCGCCCGCCTCGGCTGCCGCCCGGGCCAGATCGGGCGACGGCTCCAGGCAGCCGAAGAAGTTCGGCTGCTGGAAGATCGCGGCGGCCGCGTCTTGCGAAGCGGCCAGAAGGGCTTCGGGGTCGGTCACGCCGCCGGAATGAGCAACCTCCACGATCTCCAGCCCGAAGCCCGGCGCATAGGTCTTCACGACCTGGCGCACCTGCGGACTCACCGTCTCGGCGATCGCGATCTTCTTGCGGCCGGTTGCATGGGCGGCCATGAAGCAGGCGTCGGCGGCGACCGTGGCACCGTCGTAGCCCGAGGCGTTCGAGACCTCCATCCCGGTCAGCTCGCAGATTACGGTCTGGTACTCGAATATGGCCTGGAGAATTCCCTGGCTCAGCTCGGGCTGGTAGGGCGTGTAGGCGGTGAGGAACTCCGGTCGCGAGACGATCGCCTCGACGATCGCCGGCAGATAGTGGTCGTAGACGCCGGCGCCGAGGAAGGAGAGCTCGCGGCCCGTGTGGACGTTACGACTCGCCAACTCGACGAGCTCGCGCTCGACCTCGAGCTCTGAGGCGGGCGGCGGCAGCTCGAGCCCGCGCCTCAGGCGCGCCTGCTCGGGGATGTCGGCGAACAACTCGTCGATCGAGGCGACCCCAATCGCCTGCAGCATCAGTTCTCTGTCGGCGTCGGTCAGCGCCAGATAGCCGGTTCCCACGCCGCTCTATTCCTCACTCAGAAGCCGTATGTAGGCCTCGACGTCGAGCAAGCCCTGGGCCTCGCCCGGATCGGCGAGCTCGACGCGAACCAGCCAGCCTTCGCCGTAGGGGTCGTCGTTGATCGTCTCGGGCGCCGACTCGACCTTCTCGTTGACCGCTACGACCTTGCCCGATAGCGGCGCGACCAGATCGGAGACGGCCTTGACCGACTCGATCTCGCCGTAAGAGCCGTCCTTGGCAAGCTCCGTACCGATGGCCGGCGGCTGGAAGAAAACGAGCTCACCCAGCATGTCCTGCGCCTTCCAGGTGATCCCGAACACGGCCTCGCCGCCCTCGACACGAGCCCAGTCGTGCTCGCTGTGGTACTTCAGATCGGCCGGGTAGTTCTCAGCAGCGGCCACGACTCACCACTCTCCTTTTCTCTCTATGTAGTTATGGGAACTCGTGAAGATGGGTTTTGTCACTACCTTTGCCCAGATCGGTCGTCCGCGAACATCGATCGTCAACATCGCCCCGGGATAGTTCTTCTTTGCCGCCACGTAACCCAAGCCGATGCCGATGTCGAGCATCGGCGAGTGCGAGCCCGAGGTGACCTCACCGTAGGGGACGATCGGCATGCCCTGGCGCGGGATTCCGGGCTGATCCATCACAAAGGGAACCAGACGCCTGCTCGGCCCTTCGGCGGCGACCTGGCGCAACCGCTCGACGCCCGTGAACTCCTTGCCGAGCGCTACCGCCCAGCCCAGCCCGGCCGAGATCGGGTCGGTCTCAGGTGTGATGTCCTGGCCGTGCAGTGGCAGGCAGGCCTCGAGCCGGAGCGTGTCGCGGGAGCCGAGACCGCAGGGCACTACGCCGGCAGCGAGGATCGCATCCCAGAGCTTGACGGCGTCAGTCGCGGCGCAGACCAGCTCGCAGCCGGACTCGCCCGTGTAACCGGTGCGCGCGCAGGTACAGGGAACGCCGAGAAGCTCGACCTCGGCAAAGGTGAAAGAGGGCGCCGGCTCGAGCGCCAGCCGCTTGAGCGCTCCCGGGCCCTGGACGGCAATCAGCCCGCGATCGTCAGAAACGTCGCGCAGGTTGACGCCCTCCGGCAGGCGCCCTTGAAGCCAGTCCACGTCGGTCTCCCGGTTGGAAGCGTTGACGATCACCAGGTAACTCTCCTGGTCGCGGCGGTAGACGATCAGATCGTCAACGATGCCACCCTGCTCATTGGTCAGCAACTCGTACTGAGCCTCGCCGGGGCCAATGCGGCCGAGGTTGTTGGAGAGCAGACTCTGAAGCCCCGCGTGCGTCCCCGGGCCGTCGATCTCGAGCACGCCCATATGCGAGGCGTCAAAGGCGCCGCTATCGCTGCGTACCGCCTTGTGCTCGCCGATCAGGCCTTCATAGAAGACCGGCATCTCGTAGCCGGCGAAGGGGACCATGCGGGCGCCCAGAGCTAGATGGCGATCGTATAGCGGCGTTCGCTTGAGCCCCGGCATGCCCCGCCGATGCTAACCGTCCGCGCGGCCGCTTGCTTGATCGGGCTTAGCTAGGCGGCGTAACTCGTAGATGCTTAGCGCCTCGCCGCTGTGCCCGGTCGCACGATGCTCGAAGCGCATTCCTATCTTCTCGGCGACGCGAGCCGAGGCCATGTTCGCAGGCTGGAGACGAGCGATTACCCGGTCGAGATCAACTCGCTCGAAACCTTCGTCGCGTATGGCCGCCGCGCCTTCGGTCGCATACCCTCGGCCCCAAGCGGCGCGAATGATCCACCAGCCGATCTCGACGTCGTTCGGCGCAACTTTCTCGATGCCCGGTCCGATGTAGTTCAGCCCGACGAAACCGAGCCAGCTCCCGTTCGCCTTGTCGAGCGCGGATCTCCAGCCGAAACCATGCTCGCGCCAGTGGACCAGTGTCCGGTCGAAGACGTCATCGGCCTTATCCGTTTCCCAGATCTCACCGGAAGCGATGAAGCGCATCACCTCGGAATCACGGCAGATCAGTCGCCAGGCCTTGCGATGCTGCTCGTCCCAGGGCTCCAGCACCAGCCGATCGGTCTCGAGCGCGTTCACGGCTCGAGTCTAGCCCGCCAGTACGGGCTCTCGGGGAGCTAGTCCTCGCGCAGGAAGGAGGGAATCTCGAGCACGTCCTCGGGCACCTCGAACGTCTCAGGCACCTTCTTCTCACGGACGCGCTCGCCGGTCCTGGTCGCACGCCAGCGCCGGTGCTCGCCGCCGGCGCCAAAACCGGTCGCGATTACCGTCACGCGAACGTCGCCCTTGAGCGATTCGTCGATCACCGCGCCGAAGATCACGTTGGCGCTCTGGTCGCAGGCCGCCGTCACCAGCTCGGCGGCCTCGTTGACCTCGAACAGGCCGATGTCCGAGCCGCCGGAGATGTTAAGCAGGACACCGGTGGCGCCCTCGATCGAAGCGTCCAGAAGCGGCGAGGCGATGGCCTGCTGGGCCGCTTCGGCAGCTCGGTTCGGGCCCGAGCCAAGCCCGATGCCCATGACCGCCGTGCCGGCGTCGCGCATGATCGTGCGCACGTCGGCGAAGTCGAGATTGACGAGGCCGGGCGTCGTGATCAGATCGGTGATGCCCTGCACGCCCTGGCGCAGGACGTCGTCGGCCATCTTGAAGGCCTCGACGACAGTCGTCTTCTTCTCTACGACCTCCAGCAGCCGGTCGTTCTCGACCACGATCAGCGTGTCGACCCGGTCGCGCAACTCGTCGATTCCGCGCGTCGCCTGGCTAGCCCGCTTCTGGCCTTCGAAGGTGAAGGGGTTCGTGACCACGCCGACGGTGAGCGCGCCCAGCTCCATCGCTATCTCGGCGACGATGGGCGCCGCGCCAGTGCCGGTGCCACCACCCTCGCCGGCCGTGACGAAGATCATGTCC